>DASRZB010000329.1:0-2520 GCA_035653855.1 Acidothermaceae bacterium
AGCCTCGCGCTGCTCGAGCACGCGATCGCACACGGCGTTGCTCTGCGCGTCTTCGTCGGCGCAGCGCAGGAGTTGCGGCCGGTTGCCGTTCGAGCGTTCCGGCTCTGCGGCACGCAGGATCGCCCTAAAGCCCGCTGGTGCTTGGGCACCGACGGCGTTGGCTGCTGACAGGATCTGCGGCGACGAGCGGTAGTTCGTTTCGAGCGTGATCGTTGTCGCGTCGGGAAAGGCCAACTCGAAGTCGAGCAGGTGGGCAGGATCTGCGGCGCGAAATCCATAGATCGCCTGCGCATCATCGCCGACGACGGTGAGCCGGCGATCAGAGGTTCGCAACGCCGCCACCACGTCGACCTGCAAAGCATTCACGTCTTGGTACTCATCGACGAGGATGTGGTCGAACTCAGCCGCGAGTTGCGGGCCAACGATCGAGTCGAGGGCCGCGGCGCGCCAGTAGAGCAGCAAGTCGTCGAAGTCGACCAGGCCTAATGCGCGCTTTCGCACGACGTACGCCTTGCACATCGCGGCGATCGATTCGGTCAACTCGCTGCACCACGGCGCGACGACCGCGATCACGTCGGACAGCGGTTGCCCGGTGTTCACCGTGCGCGAGTACAGGTCGAGCAGCAGCGCCTTGCGAGGGAACCGCCGGCGCGCGGTCGCGGCACCGACGTGCTGATCGCGGACGAGATCGAAGAGATCAGTGGCGTCGGAGGTGTCGAGGACGGAGAACCCGTCGGGCAGGCCGAGCCGGGGTGCGTGGTGGCGAAGCGTGCGGTGGGCCACCGAGTGGAAGGTGCCACCCTGGACGCGACCCGGGCTGCGCGCCCGCCCTGCGGCAGGCATCGTGGCGAGCATCGTTTCGGTGCGGGCGAGCAACTGCCGGGCCGCCCGGCGGGTGAACGTCAGGAGCAGGACCCGCTCGGGAGGCGTGCCGGAGGCGAGCAGCCAGGCAACCCTGCTGGCCAGCGCCGTCGTCTTTCCGGTGCCGGCTCCGGCCACGATCCGCAGCGGCACCGGCGCCTCGAAGGTCGCCGCAGCGCGTTGTTCGGGGTTCAGGCCGGCCAGAAAATCGAACACATGTTCGACCTTAGTCCATCGGCCGCCGACCGCGGCTCACCATTCAGAGCTTCGAGGCGACCTTTTGGGCGACCACCATCGCTGCGCCCGCCACGCCCTTGATGACCTCGACCTGGACCACCTGCTGGCCTTTGGTGAAGGTGATGGCGTCGTCGCCGGTTGTGGTGAGCTCGTAGCCACCGTCGCCGACCGATACGTCCTTAACGGTCTGCGAGTTCGGCGCCAGGCTGTTGAGTTGGTCCGCCGTGCCGGCGTCGCGCGCCTTTTCCGTGGCAAGCTCGGTGCTCGCCGATGGGTACGTGCCGTAGGCGACGTTCACCGCAGCCCCCGTCCCGGAGGCGTCCTTGGTCCAGATGCAGCTGTGGTAGTTGGTGGCCCCTTGCGGACCGCCACTGATGTCTCCGGTGATGTTGCCCAACGGGATGCCCGCGGCGGCTTGGACGTCGGCGGCCGTCAAGATCTGACATGCGGGACCGTTGGCGAGCAGTGTGTCACCTCCGGCATCGGCCGACACGTTGCCACCGCCACCACCGGGTGCGCTTGCCCCAGCGCTACCGGCGCCACCGTTGCCCTGCGTATGCGCTTCACCGCATCAGAACGGGACGGCGGTTTGCAGCAGGTTGGTGCCCTGTTCACGTCCCGATACGGTGCGGTTGAACTCGATGGCGTCGAGCTCCATCGACGGGCCGTCCGTACCGAAGCTCCAGCGACCGCCAGCGGCACCAGTCAGGTGAAGCTCGCATGGTTGGCCGTGGCGGGCAGCCCACTCCTTTACGACGTCAGCAGTGAGTTTGCCGTCGTGACTGGCGCTGAGTTGCATCGGACGGTTGGTCGCTCGCGTGATGTCGATGCGGTGCATCCACGTATCGCGCGTGAGGATCGTGTCGGTCAGGTAGCCGATCATCCAGTCTTCGTCGTGCTCGCCAACAGGCTGAGGAATGGGTAGCCGTCGGTTGCGGATCACGCTCGGGATGCGCCGACGGGCCCGCGCGGCCTTCGGGCCGACGACTCGCAGGCGATCGACGACCTGCTGGGCGGACATGTGTGTTCGGGCCTCGACCTGCAGTGCGGTAAGGGCATCGATGAAAACCCCGCCACGCCTTTTGGCACGCCTCGCCTGGCTGAGTCCTTTCGGTACCGACGCTGCCATCTCCGCCATGCCTAACACGTGGCTGGCCATGGCGCGGACATCCCACCCTGGACAATCGGTCGGCCGGCTCCAGTCCTCTGGTGCGAGCGTGCCGAGCATGCTCGCGAACTGGTCGTACTCCCGCTCGGCGAGCACCATGAGTGTCGGACGGTCGAGCGTCGAGACTCGCGGGCGAGTCGGAACCGACCTGGTAGGCGTGGCTGCGGTCATCGCGATCTCCTTCTCGATCCAGGAAGGCCGAGACTGTCGGCGACCATGTCGATTGCCTTGTCGAGCAGTCGTGCCCACCGGTC
>DASRZB010000330.1:0-5567 GCA_035653855.1 Acidothermaceae bacterium
ACTCCCACGCAACGGTGTGCCGCCCCAACTGCCGATGCACGCTCGCGACCGTTGCCGCAGCGAGTGCGCCGAACAGCCGCAACTCAGGAGCGGTGTCGGCGCCCGACAGCGCGTCTCGCAGCGGTCCCATCACGCCGCCCAACAAGGTCAGCGCGGTGCCGAACCGACCCCGCGACGCTTGCGCGACACCGAGGAGCCAGGTCGCTGCGGTTGCCTCGGCGAGTCGACCACCACTTGTCGCGAGTGCAACAGCTTCTTCAAGAGGCGGGACGGCGGTGCCGGGCGGTCCGTGGAACGCCGCGCGCTCGCCCTTGGCTAGCAGCCCAGCGAGAGCGTCCGGCGCGCCCGAAGCACGCCGGGTTGTTGGAGCGTCCTCGTCAGCAGTCTCGTGGGAGTCCACCGCGCCAGGTTAGTGGCTGTGACCGCCCGGGCCGTGGCTGTGACCGTGACCGCCGTGCGCGTCGGCCTCGCTGTCTTCGGGCTTCTCCACGACAAGTGTCTCCGTCGTGAGTACGAGGGCCGCGATTGAAGCCGCATTCGCCAGCGCGGAACGGGTCACCTTGACGGGGTCGATGACTCCGTCAGCAATGAGATCGCCGTAGTCGCCGGTGGCTGCGTTGAGTCCGTGACCGACCGGCAAGCCGGCGACTTTCTGCGTCACGACGTAGCCCTCGAGGCCACTGTTCTCGGCGATCCATCGGAGCGGTTCGACGAGCGCCTTGCGCACGATGGTCGCGCCGGTCGCTTCGTCACCGACGAGGTCGAGGTTGTCGAGAGCTGACGCCGCATGCACCAGAGCAGACCCGCCACCCGCCACGATGCCCTCTTCGACGGCCGCACGGGTCGCCGAGATCGCATCCTCAAGTCGGTGCTTCTTTTCTTTGAGTTCGACTTCAGTCGCCGCGCCCACCCGGATCACCGCGACGCCACCGGCTAGTTTCGCCAGCCGCTCTTGCAGCTTGTCGCGATCCCACTCGGAGTCGGTGCGCTCGATCTCGGCCCGCAACTGGCGGACCCGCTCGGCGACTGCCTCAGCCGAACCGGCGCCATCGACGATGGTGGTGTCGTCCTTGGTGATGGTGACCCGGCGTGCACTCCCGAGAACTTCCAAGCCGACGTCGTCCAGCTTGAGGCCAACCTCGGGTGCAACAACCTGCGCACCCGTAAGGATCGCAATGTCCTCGAGCATGGCCTTGCGGCGGTCACCGAATGCCGGTGCCTTCACCGCGACCGACTGGAACGTGCCCCGGATCTTGTTGACGACCAGGGTCGACAACGCCTCGCCATCGACGTCCTCTGCAATGACCAGCAACGTCTTGCCGGCTTGGATGACCTTCTCGAGCAACGGCAGCAGGTCGGAGACCGACGAGAGCTTGCCCTGGTTAAGCAGGATCAGCGGGTTCTCGAGCACCGCTTCCATGCGCTCGGTGTCACTGACGAAGTACGGCGAGATGTAGCCCTTGTCGAACTGCAGGCCCTCGGTGAGCTCGAGCTCGAGGCCCATCGTGTTCGACTCTTCGACGGTGATGACGCCGTCCTTGCCAACCTTGTCGAACGCTTCGGCGATGAGCCCGCCGACCTCGGGGTCTTGAGCCGAGATCGCGGCAACGTGAGCGATCTCACCCTTGCCCGACACTTCGCGTGCGGTGTCGACGAGGCGCGCGGTCACTGCGGTAACGGCAGCTTCCATGCCGCGCTTCAGCGCGAGCGGGTCGGCGCCGGCCGCGACGTTGCGCAAGCCCTCGTGAACCATCGACTGCGCGAGAACGGTGGCGGTCGTGGTGCCATCGCCGGCGACGTCGTTGGTCTTCGTCGCGACTTCCTTGGCGAGCTGCGCGCCGAGGTTCTCGTGGCGATCGAGGAGCTCGATCTCGCGGGCGATCGTCACGCCGTCGTTCGTAATCGTCGGGACGCCGTAGCTCTTGGCGATGACGACGTTGCGGCCCTTCGGCCCAAGCGTCACCTTCACCGCGTTCGCGAGCGCGTCAACACCGCGCTCAAGCGATCGGCGGGCGCTCTCGTCGTACTGCAGGATCTTCGGCATGCGTTCTGGGTCCTCTCAAAGTTCAGGCGCTTCAAGGCAGTTCTGGATGTGCTAGCTAGGGCCCGACGGACGCCGCCCCGAGGCCTTGCGGCTTCGGGGCGGCGGCGCTGTCTGGCGCGACTTACGCCGCGAGCGTGCTACTTCTCGATGACGGCGAGGACGTCGCGAGCGGAGAGGACGAGGTACTCCTCGCCGCTGTACTTGACCTCGGTGCCGCCGTACTTGCTGTAGAGAACTCGGTCGCCCTCTTTGACGTCGAGGGGCACCCGCTGACCGTCTTCGAACCGGCCGGGGCCGATCGCAAGGACGATGCCCTCCTGGGGCTTCTCCTTGGCGGTGTCAGGGATGACCAGGCCGGAAGCGGTGGTGGTCTCGGCCTCAACGGCCTGCACGACGATGCGGTCCTCGAGTGGCCGGATAGCTACCTTGGACTTGGTGGCGGTCGTCACAGCGTGACTCCCCCTCCTTTGATGGTTGATCTGCCGATGGTTGGTCATGGTGGTGTTGAGAGTGGCCTGCCGTCGCGGGGTCAGGCCTGCGAACGTGTTAGCAAACACAGCACGAGAGTGCCAGCACGTCCACTCGAAGACTATGCCGGGCTTAGCACTCCGTCAACCCGAGTGCCAGGCATGAATGCGATCCCATCCGGCCGACCGAATTCCTTCACTCGACGGAGTCGCGGGCCCGGCGAGGAGGGTTACCCGATGGACGTCGAGACGTTCGCGGCGCTGGCGACCGAGCCCGGGCGCCACGCGATTGCCCATGCGACGGCGCGCCTCGACGCCGGCGGGAGCGACCTGGCGGTCGGCGAAGACGTCCGCCGCCACTTCCCGACGCTGCCGCCCAACGTCGCCTCGGCCGCTGTCGAGCAGGCCACCCTTCGCCGCCGCGGCCGAGCAAAGTTCGGTGACGCCGCCGACGAGATGTGGTTCACCGCCAATGGCCTCGAGCAGGCGACGAGCGCCGTTGCCGCCCGCCATCGCGCGACCAGGTTCCAAGCCCTGAGCACCACCCTCGGACGCCAAGCCGATGTGGCCGACCTGTGCTGTGGGATCGGGGCCGATCTGCGCGCGCTGAAAGCAGCCGGTTGCAACGTCACCGGCTTCGACCACGACCCCGTCACGGTCCTCGCGGCCAGATTGAACAGCGACGCGAGAGTCGAGCACGCCGACGTCGAGTTCGTCGACCTCAGCAAGTACGACGCCGCGTTCATCGACCCCGCGCGGCGCTCAAGCGGCCGTCGAACGTTCGACGTCAACGCCTACTCGCCGCCCTGGTCGTTCGTCACGTCCTTGCTCGCCAACATGCCGGCCGCGGCGGCCAAAGTCGCCCCTGGCATTCCGCATGACCTGGTGCCCGGCGGGATCGAGGTCGAGTGGGTGTCAGTAACCGGCGGCCTCAAAGAGGCGGTGCTGTGGGCGGGTCTCTTCACCGACGGTGAAACGAGGCGACGCGCGACACTGCTGCCGGTGGGCGCAACGATGCGAGCACAGTCGGACGCCGATGAGCCGGCGCCGACGGATGAGATGCGGCGATACCTCTACGAGCCCGACGATGCCGTCGTCCGGGCACATCTGATCGGCGATCTTGCGCGATCGATCGATGGCGTCCTGCTCGACGCCAGCACGGCCTACCTGACCAGCGACCGCCTGGTTGAGACGCCGTTCGCACATGCATTCGAGGTGCGCGACGTCATGCCGTTTTCGCTGAAGCGCCTGCGCTCGGCCTTGCGCGAGCGCGACGTCGGCGGCGTCACCATCATGAAGCGTGGCTCGGCGGTCGACGTCGAACAACTACGACGCGCCCTCAAGCTGAAAGGCACGACGCAAGCAGTCGTCGTCCTCGCACTCATTGCCGGAAAGCACCACGCGGTGATCGCCAACGCAGTGAAATCGCCAACGCAATGAGGGCGTGAAGCTCAGCCGAGTTCGACAGGGGTGAACTCCCACGCTTCGGGCTCGCGCGCAACGAAGCGCTCCGCACCGAGGTCGAACCATTCGTTGCCGGCAGCTAACGCGTCGGTCGATGCCCATCTCGTGACGATGACCGCACGATCTTGTGAATCGGAGCGGTAAAGCTCGCCGCCGCCGAACCCTGGCGCCGCCAGAAACTGCGGCCATGCCGTGGTCTTCGTCCATGTGCAGAACTCGTCGAGTTGACCCTCGCGAATCCGGGTCTCCCACATGCGTGCGATCACACCTTCACCTCCGTGATGGGTAGCGACGGATCGGCCGGAAATTCGAGATCGGACGGCGGCAAGCCGGCCTCCACCAGTCGAGTACCCAGTGCTGCCACCATTGCACCGTTGTCGGTGCAAAGACCCGGCCGCGGGACTCGGAGCGTGATACCTGCCGCTTCGCAGCGTTGTGCGGCGACGGCCCGAAGCCTCGAGTTCGCAGCGACGCCGCCGCCGATGACGAGGTAGTCGACGCCGTGTGCCTGGCACGCAGTGATCGCCTTCATGGTCAACACATCGACCACGGCTTCCTGGAACGAAGCGGCCACATGGGCTATTGGCACCAATTCACCCGCTCGCTCGCGGGCCTCGACCCACCTCGCGACGGCGGTCTTCAGCCCCGAGAAGGAGAAATCCAGGCTGCCATCGTCGGATTTTCCGCGCGGGAACGCGACCTGCTCACGGTCGCCGTCTAGGGCTACCCGGTCGATGTGCGGGCCGCCTGGAAACGGCAACCCGAGCACGCGGGCGACCTTGTCGAACGCCTCGCCGGCCGCGTCGTCGACTGTCGAGCCGAGTGACTGCACCTCGCGGGTGAGGTCGGGGACGAGCAGCAACGACGAGTGCCCGCCCGACACCAGCAACGCCACACACGGCTCGGGCAGCGGTCCGTGTTCGAGGGTGTCGACCGCGACGTGCGCCGATAGGTGATTGACGCCGTAGAGGGGCTTGTCGAGGGCGAGTGCGTACGCCTTCGCGGCAGCGACCCCAACGAGTAACGCACCGGCCAGACCGGGACCCGAAGTCACCGCGATCGCGTCGACGTCGCGCATCGAAATGCCGGCGTCCGCGAGTGCGCGATGAACTGCGGGCACCATCGCGTCGAGATGCGCGCGGCTCGCAACCTCGGGAACGACACCGCCGAAACGCGCGTGTTCCTCGACGCTGCTCGCGACCGCGTTCGCGAGCAACGTGGTGCCGCGCACAATGCCAACGCCTGTCTCATCACATGAGGTCTCGATGCCGAGCACGAGCGCTTGCGAACCTGCAGCCATTACGCGTCGGAGCCGTCGGTCGGTGCCCACTTCGACACATCGACGCCGGCGAGGTTGAGCACCATCAGAACCGCGTCGGTGTCGCTCGGCTGGTAGTAGCCCTTGCGAATGCCGACCTGCTCGAAGCCGAACGCTTGATACATGCGCTGTGCGACCTGGTTGTCCGCGCGCACCTCAAGCCCCACCATGGGTTCGTCGCGCCTGCGTGCTTCGTCGATCAGGGCGGTCAAAAGCTTGGTACCGATACCAGTCCCCTGCCGGTCGCGCTTCACTGCAATCGTCTGCACGAATG
>DASRZB010000331.1:0-5334 GCA_035653855.1 Acidothermaceae bacterium
CCGAGGATCTTGTTGACTGCGTCGTACTCCTTTTCGCTGGCTCCCTTGAACTCCAAGATGATCGACTCGGCCATGGGTTACTCTCCACCTCGCTCGACATTTGAGGCGACGGACTCGTCAACCTCCGCGCCGCGACGACGCGAGCCTCGGACGCTACGCCTGGCCGGGCCCTTCCGCCAGATCACACAGCAAGCAGCCGACGTTCGATTTGTCGCTAGTTCTTGTGGTCGGGGTGCCGTAACTCGAGGCGCATCACTGGGCGCGTCGGGTACGTGCGGGCGACTTCCGTGGAGCCAGCGGCGGTGAACATCGCGACGGTCCCGGTGTAAATGGCGGAGCCACCTACTCGCGCGGCTTTCCGTGCAGCCACCGTCGTCGTCAGCAAGCGTTTGCGCGAGCGCCCGGTTGCCGAGCAGTCCCGGCGCCACGACGGCGTGCGTGATCCCTTCATGCAACGCGTCACGATTTCTCATCGGCCGGCCGGCCCGGCACCCACGAACACCTAGTACCAGCACGACGAAGCGCCCCCACCCCGCCGGCCGAACAGCGCCGCGACGTCGTCCCACCGGTCCGCGGTCGCGGGTCGCACCTCTATCGACACGGCAACCAGAGTCGCAGACCTAGGTGACAAACCGGCGCGGGAAATTTGTAGGCCGGTCGTTCATGCCTCATCATTAGCAATCAGAGGTCGAGAGTGCTAGCGGAGGTCTGAGTCGTGCCGACGTATCAATACGTGTGCACCGAGTGCAGCACGCCCCTTGAGGCCGTCCAGAAGTTCACCGACGAAGCGCTCACGGTCTGCCTGACCTGCGGCGGCAAGCTGCGCAAGGTCTTCTCATCAGTCGGCGTCGTCTTCAAGGGCTCGGGCTTCTACCGCACCGACAGTCGAAGCGATTCAAAAGCACGGGTGGACGCCGGGGGGGTGGGGTCTGCTTCCTCGTCATCCTCAGATTCGGGCTCGGGTTCAAGCTCGGGGTCGGACTCAGGCTCGGGTTCGGGCGCGGCGGAGTCGGGCAGCTCTGCGAGCAAGCCCGGAGTCGAGAGCAAGTCCAGTGACTCCGGCGGCTCGGCGAAGCCGGGTGCAGACGCAAAGCCCAGCGCGACCCCGAAGGCGAACGGTGCGAAGCCGGGCTCAGGAAGTTCCGGGGCGGGATCGAGCAGCGGCGGCGGCTCGAAGGCTGCCGCGACTACCTGAGCGGTTCGTCCACAGGCCAGCAATTCGCCGTCCACCAGCTGCTTGCGCCCTTCGTCATTGCGCGCCCACGTCACCTAGGGTCGGCGCATGAACGATGACTTTTCCTCGCCCATCGGCGTGATCGGCGGCTCGGGGTTTTACGAGTTTGTCGACGACCCCGTGAGCGTGTCGGTCGAGACGCCGTACGGGCACCCGAGCGAGCCGGTGGTCACGGGGCGGGTCGACGGTCGGCCCGTCGCGTTCATCCCACGGCACGGGCGCGACCATCGCTACCCACCGCATCGGGTGCCCTATCGAGCAAACCTGTGGGCGTTGCGTTCGGTTGGCGTGCGGCAAGTGCTTGCGCCGTGCGCCGTCGGGTCGCTGCGCCCCGAGCTCGGGCCGGGCAGCCTCGTCGTGCCCGACCAGGTCGTCGACCGCACGTGGGGGCGCGAGTTCACCTACTACGACACGGTCGGTCCGGTCGTGCACGTCGGCTTCGCCGACCCGTACTGCCCTCGTGGCCGCGCGGCTGTGGTCGACGTGGCGAAGGCGCAGTCGTGGGAGCCGCATGACGGCGGCACATTGGTCGTGATCCAGGGTCCGCGGTTCTCGAGCCGGGCAGAGTCGTTGCACCACACAGCGCAGGGCTGGTCCGTAGTCGGCATGACGGGGCAACCAGAGGCGGTGCTGGCCCGTGAATTGGCCCTTTGTTACACCTCGATCGCGGTGGTGACCGATCTCGACGCAGGAGTCGAAGCCGGTCAGGGCGTGAGCCACCAGGAGGTGCTCGCCGCGTTTGCCTCGAGCATCTCTCGGCTGCGTTTGCTGCTGTCCGGCGTGATCGCGGCGTTGCCCACTGAGCGCACGTGCGACTGCTCTCACGCGCTCGACGGCCAGCCGCTGCCCTTCGCGTTACCGTGACTCAGCGCGGTGGCGCGGGTTTGCCGTGGGTGCCGTTTCGCGCGGCGCCGCCTCCCCTTCGCGACGCGCCGTCGTCTCGCACCAAGCCACGCGGCAGCGACCAGCTCCGGCAGGAGATCCGCATCGCGATGCGCCGCTATCAGCGGCTGTTGCGCGCGGTACTGATCGTCATAGGGGTCGCGATCGTCGTCGCGCGACTGTCGCCGAAGGCTGCACCGACGACCGCCATCGTGGCTGCCGCACGCGACCTCCCCGCGGGTGCCGTACTCACGGCAGCAGACCTGCGCACGATCGCGCTTCCACCGACCCTCGTTCCCACGGGCGCGACGACCGACCTGGCCGCGGTTATCGGCAGCCAGCTGTCGGGGCCGCTGCGGCGCGGGGAGCCGCTGACCGACGTCCGGCTCACCGATGGCGTCTTGAGCCGGCCCGCAGCCGGACTGGTCTCCGCACCGGTCCGGCTCGCCGACTCGCAGGCGGCGCAGCTGCTGCAGCCAGGCCAGCGAATCGACGTCCTGGCTGCCAGCACTGCCGTCGGCGACGCGGGTTCGGCAGGCTCGGGTTCGGCAGGCGTGGGCTCGGCTGGTGGTGGGTCCTCGGCCGGCGCGGCCACCGTTGTCGCTGCCGACGTGATGGTGATCGCGATCCCGATCGCCTCAGCGCCACCTGGCGGGACGCAGGCCATCTCCGACGTCGGCGTCGAAGGAGCGCTCGTCGTGCTCGCCACCAGCCCTCTGCAAGCAAGGCTTCTCGCCCAGGCCCAGGTCACGTCTCGGCTGTCCGCCGTGGTGGTCGGCTAGTCGAAAGTCGGCTTCGCGCGCTATGTTCCGTTGCCGCTCCGATGCCTATGGGTTCTGACGACGGTCTGGGCCCGAGAGACCCCCGACAGCCACACCCCCTACATCCACACACCTACAGCCACACCCCCTACAGAGGGAGAACACAGTGTCAGGTTTCAAGAAGTTCCTGCTGCGCGGCAACCTGGTCGATCTGGCCGTCGCGTTCGTCATCGGCGCCGCATTCGCCGCCCTGGTCACAGCCCTGGTGAAGGACTTCATCACCCCGCTCGTCGGAATCATCGGCGGCAAGGGGGCCTTCGGCGGGCGGACGTTCACGATCCATCACAGCGTCTTCGCGTACGGCGACTTCATCAACGCCGTGATCGCGTTCATCATCATGGCGGCGGTCATCTACTACTTGGTCGTCGTGCCGTTCGGCAAGCTGCTCGACCGGTACGCGAAGGAGCCGGAGCCTGACGCGCCGACGCGCGAGTGCCCCGAGTGCCTGAGCAGCATCCCGGCGCCGGCCTCCCGTTGCATGTTCTGCACCGCAGTCTCAGCCCCCACCCCCGCGTAGGCCGCCGTCCCGGGCTAGTCGCCGTGGTGCGGCGGCGTCTCGCGCTGGTACCAATCGGCGTCCCGCTTGGCCTTCTCCTCGGCGGACTCGTCACCCCATCCGGCGGCCGTGTCGTCGCTGGTCTGCTCGGGGATTGACTCGGTCACCGGTCGCTGCCCACATCGGCGCCGGCAAGCCCGGCATCCTCACCAGAGGACAGCACGATGTCAGCGCCGCCCGGGGCGTCGAGGTTCAACACCCGCGCGTGCAATGCCGTCCGCTGTTGCAATGCGGCCCGCAGCGCGCGATGCAGGCCGTCCTCGAGGTAGAGCTCGTTTTGCCACTGGACGACGTGCGGGAACAGGTCGCCGTAGAAGGTCGAATCGTCGTCGAGCAAGACGTCCAGCGCCAGCACCCTCTTCGTCGTGATCAGCTGATCGAGCCGAACCTGCCGCGGCGGCACCTCTGCCCAGTCGCGCAGTAGCAGGTCGTGTGCCGGGTACGGCCGGCCATCATCGACAGCTTTGAAGATCACGCAGTCCCCGTTCCTCGTCGGCCGCAGCTGGAGCGTGCGGCCCTAGGCACTATTCTGCCTGAGAATCCAGCCCTAGGAGGAGGCCGCTTCGTGGACGGCTTCATCCTCACGCTGTCGTGCCCCGACCGGGTCGGAATCGTGCACACGGTCACCGGCTTCCTCGCTGAGCACGACTGCAACATCCTCGACAGCCAGCAGTTCGGCGATCGCGACACTGGGCGCTTTTTCATGCGCGTGCACCTCGAGTCGAACGATCGACCGCTCGACCACGACGACCTGCGCGCCGCCTTCGCACGCGTCGGCGAAACCTTCTCGATGGACTGGCATATTGACGGCGAAGCCGCCCGCGCGCGCATCATCATCATGGTGTCGCAGCAAGGTCACTGCCTCAACGACCTGCTCTACCGCTGGCGAGTCGGCTCATTGCCGGCCGATATCGCCGGCATCGTCTCCAACCACCGCGACTTCGAATCGCTCGCGAAGTCGTACGAAATCCCTTACTACTACGTGCCAATGGCACCGCAGAGCCGGGACGACGCAGAGCAGCGGCTCCTCGATATCGTTGCCGAAAACGACGTCGAGCTCGTGATTCTGGCCCGCTACATGCAGATTCTGTCGGCGCGCGTGTGCGAGCAATTGCCTGGCCGAATCATCAACATCCATCACTCGTTCTTGCCGAGCTTCAAGGGCGCGAAGCCCTATCACCAAGCGCATGATCGCGGCGTGAAGCTGATCGGCGCGACCGCGCATTATGTGACGGCGAACCTCGACGAGGGACCGATCATCGAACAAGAAGTGGCGCGCGTCGATCACGGTGACGACGTCGAGAGCCTGACCTCAATCGGGCGCGACGTCGAGTGCCTGGCCTTAGCCCGCGCGGTGCGGTGGCACCTCGAGCACCGCGTGCTGGTCGACGGCCACAAGACGATCGTGTTCCGCTAGGCCCTCGTCAGCCGGTGCATTTGCCGCCCTCTGGGGCCAGCAAACGCACGGGCTGTGGTCGCCCGGCGTGCCAGAGTGAGCGGCATGGCCGCGCACATCATCACGATCATCGCGATCGTGATCGGCTGCCTCGTTGCGACCGCCATCATCGCGACGATCGTCATGGTCGCCCGCAACCGGCCGCAACAGCCGGCGCGAAAACACCCTGACCCGTATCGGGTCCGCGGGCGGAGCATGCGTGGGTGGCAGGCATCCGCAATCCGCGAAATCCGACGGGCCGGCCGCCAGCACGGCACCCGCGGCCGCCGGTAGGCAGACCGAAACAACACGACGTCCGAACGAGCTTTACTGCGGCCACCAGCGTCACGCCCACGGCGGCGCCAGCCACGACACGCAGAGCAGACTTGGTAACTCCCCCGGTGAT
>DASRZB010000332.1:0-3344 GCA_035653855.1 Acidothermaceae bacterium
CTTACGGGTTGAGTGCTGCCAACACCTGATCGGGTGTAAAGGGGATCGTGCGCAGCCGGATACCGGCGGCATCGAAGATCGCATTGCCGATGGCCGACGGGACGACCTCGATGGTCGGTTCCCCCGCGCCCCAGGGCGCCAGCGTCGGCTGGTCGATCAAGACGACCTCGACCGTGGGAACTTCCGTGAAGTTTAAGATGCTGTACTGCTTCCCCGGAAAGAACGAGTTCGACGCCCAGACGACGCTCGTTACCCTGTTGGCGTCGAACGTTACTTGCTCTTTCAGCGTCCGGCTCACCGCCTGGATGACGTTCCCCTCGATCTGATGCATCAATCCATCCGGATTGATGATCTGGCCGCAGTCGTGGGCGACGACCACCCGCGTGACCTGCACCGTGCCGGTGGTGGGGTTCACCTGCACCTCGGCCGCCGCTGCGACATAGGCCAGCTTGTTCTCGTACTGGAGATAGGAGATCCCTCGGCCGCTCAGCATCCCGTTCTGTGCGGGCGGTTTGGCATGGGACAAGCCTGCCTTATTCGCCATCGCCTGCATGACCGCGATGGCACGCGGATCGCTCAGGTAGCCCATGCGGAAGGCGAACGGGTCGGCGCCCGCTTTGGCGGCCAGTTCATCCATGAAGGACTCATTGGCAAAGCTGTTGGAGAAGCCGCCAAGGCTGCGCAGCGACGAGGTGCGCGGGAGGGAATAGGTCAACGGGCTCGACGTGACGCCCGATGCCATTGCGAAGTTGGCGACCGCGTTCTCCGTCACCCGGTTGTTGGGGAATGCATAGTTAACCGGCTGGTTGCGTGTACCAGTTCCGATCGGCGAGCCGAGCGCGTTTGGTAGGGCGCCGGTTTCTTGACCGGCGAGAAGATTTCCTTGTTTCCCTCCCGGCCGACCCGAGTGGCTCGGGGTCCAGACGGTGTGGTCCCAGGCGACGACGCCGCCATTTGCGTCCAACCCACCGCGCAGCGTGTGGGCCATCGCTGGACCGAGCGGCTCCCAGCCGTGCTCGTCCTGCCGCATCCACTGCACGCGAACCGGCTTGCCGACCGCTTGCGAGAGCAACGCCGCGTCGGCCGCTACGTCATCCGCGCCGTTGTGTCCGTAGCAGCCCGCCGCCTCCACGTAGATTACGCGCACCGCCGAAGTTGAAATACCCAGTAACCCGGCGATTGCCCCCTGCAACGGGTAGACCCCCTGCGTGCCGGACCAGACGGTGGCCTGGATGCCGGTCGTTGGGTCGGGTGTGCCGCGCACGTCGGCGACGCCGCACGACGGTCCGATCGAGGCGTGCATCTGGAAGGGGGTAAAGTAGTCCGCTTCCAGCGTCACGCTCGCCCCGGCCAATGCGCTGTCGACATCCCCGACCGGCGCTTGGGTGGGGTTGGTCTGATAGATGTTGGCTGGATCTCGTAGCGCCTGGGGAAGATCCGCCTCCGCGACCAGCGGAGCGCCCTGCTGCCAGGTCACATGAAGCGCCTTGGCCGCCTGGATTGCCGCCCACTCATCGTTCGCAACCACGCCGACGAAGTTGTCCTGCTGCACCACCTGGACGAAACCGGGGACCGCGGTACAGAGCGACTCGTCAAAGCTGACGAATGTAGCATTCCGCCCGGCAGGGCGCACGACGCGAGCGTGGAGCATCCCGTCGACCTTAACGTCCTGCATGTAGGTGAAGGTTGCCAGGAATTTGTCGGGCAGGTCAACCCGTGGTAGCGGCGTGCCGACGACGGTATAGTCGGCAGGGTCCTTGACCGCGACCGTGGCATCGGACGTGAGCTGGATTTGCTGTTGACCGATCAACTGCCCATAGGTGCGGGCGCGGTTGAGGTTGTGGCCAATCCCGATCTGACCGTTCTGCGCCCGAAGCGCGTGGGTTGACACGCCGATCTGCTGTGAGGCGAGCTTGAGCAGCGCCTGGAAGGCGGTGGCGGCGGCGATGCGCAGCTTCGGACCCTCCGATTGGATCGTCTGACTGCCGGCGGTATATCCCTTGTCTCCCGGAGTCTGCGACGTGTCACCCTGGACGAACGAGATCTGGTCGATGGTGAGATACAACTCCTCGGCGACGATCTGGGTCAGGGCGGTCTGCACGCCCGTACCGAGTTCCACCTTACCGCTGTAAATGGTTACTCTGTTGTCGGGGCCGATCACCAGCCAGGAATCGATCGCCAAATCGGCGGATGCCCCCGCCGCTTTCACGTCGGCCGGGAAACTTCGGGCCAACGTTGGTGCGAGGCTGAAGGCGACGGCGAGCGTACCTGCCCGCGAGAAGAACTGCCGGCGCGACATTGTGCGTGCCATTAATGCACCATCTCTTCTGCTGCGTGCTGAATCGCACGGACGATTCGCGGGTGGGAACCACAACGACAGAGGTAGACGTACGACGATGCGCTCGATTCTCCTGAGAGGAACTGCTTGATCTCGTCTTCGGTCGGCACCGCCGAGTTGCCGGCGTTGACACGCCCTTCGATGAATCCGAGGGCGCCCATAATCATTGAGTTGGCGCAATAGGCGCATTGCCCGGCTTGCTCGTCGATGAACGCCTGCTGCAGCGGGTGCGGATGCCCCGCGCTCCCCAGTCCATCGAGTGTGGTGATTTCAGCACCATCAGTGAGGGTATTCATCGGCGTGACGCAAGAGCGCTTGATGACGCCGTCGACCAGAACGGTGCAGCAGCCGCACTGGGCCACCCCGCAGCCGAACTTCGGGCCGTTCAACCCGAGCTGGTTGCGCAAGACATACAGAAGCTGCTCAGTGTTGTCATCGACGGACACCGTTTGCGTCGTACCGTTTACCGACAGTGTGCGTGTGAGAGGTACCGCCATTTCGATCCGACTCCTTCGGCGAAAAATCCAGGCGCGATGACGATTGGATTTCGTATACGAATCCCCGACGTCGTGAGTATGAAAGGCGTCTGTTAGTGGAGCGTTAGTTGCTGGAATCGGGAAGTGGCAGCGCGAGTGATACGTATACGTACGTCCGAGTTCTCAGGTTATTGTCGCTCGGCGGAATACGATACCGCGAGGCGCTGCTCGCGACGACACGCGTGAGGAGTACGAGAACGCTCTGCAATGTCGTCATGGTTGATGCCGTCCGCTGCCGATCCTGTCCGTCGGTCGCAGGCGATCTTGCCGAGAGCAAAGCAGCCTGCGAGCCGCGGGTTACGGCATCTCCAGCACGGCGCGGAAGAGGCGGAACGACAGGAGGCCGAATGCCAGAACGATGATCGCACCACCCGCCACCGTAATCGGCGTACCGATCACCGCACCGATGCTCCCCAGAATCATGCTGCCGAGCGGCATTAGTCCCATGGGGATCAACGAGTAGACGCTCA
>DASRZB010000333.1:0-13831 GCA_035653855.1 Acidothermaceae bacterium
CCGGCGCATGATCCGAACGACTTCGAGATCGGCCAGCGCCACGGATTGCCGTCGATCACCGTGCTCGACGAGCGGGGCGTGATCACGGCCCACGGACCCTTCAAGGGTCTCGACCGTTTCGAGGCAAGGCCGGCGGTGACGGCTGCACTGCGCGAACTGGGGCTTATCGTCGCCGAGAAGCGGCCATACATCCACGCCGTCGGCCACTGCTCTCGATGTGACACGGTGATCGAACCGAGGTTGTCGCTGCAATGGTTCGTCAAGGTCGAGTCGTTGGCGAAGGCGGCCGGCGATGCGGTGCGCGACGGTCGGGTGACGATTCATCCGCCGGAGATGGCGCGCAACTATTTCGACTGGGTCGACAAGATGCACGACTGGTGCATCTCACGCCAGCTCTGGTGGGGTCACCGGATTCCGGTCTGGTACGGGCCGGACGGCGAGGTGGTGGCCGTCGGTCCTGACGATGAGCCGCCGAGCGGCGACGGTTGGCGACAGGACGAGGACGTCCTCGACACCTGGTTTTCTTCGGCGCTGTGGCCATTTTCGACCCTAGGCTGGCCCGCCGAGACGCCCGATCTTGAGAAGTTCTATCCCACGTCGGTGCTGCTCACGGGCTACGACATCATCTTCTTCTGGGTTGCGCGAATGATGATGTTCGGCCTGTATGCAATGGCCGACCGGGGTCCCGAAGGCTCCGTGCCGTTCCGTACGGTGGCGCTCACTGGTCTGGTGCGCGACGACCGCGGCCGCAAGATGAGCAAGTCGGCCGGCAACGGCATCGATCCACTTGAGTGGATCGACACCTACGGCGCTGACGCAGCGCGTTTCACTCTTGCCCGCAGCGCATCGCCGGGATCAGACATCCCGGTCAGCGAAGAGTTGGCGCAAGGTGGTCGCAACTTCATGACCAAGCTCTGGAACGCAACTCGGTTCGCGATTCTCAACGGTGCCACGGTCGAGGGTCCGTTGCCCGATCTTGAGACGTTGGCGGCGACCGAACGTTGGATCCTGTCGAGGTTGACCCGCACCGCAGCCGACGTCGACGGGTACTTCGACGACTTCCAATTCGCCAAGGCGTGCGACGCGCTCTACCACTTCACCTGGGATGAGCTGTGCGACTGGTATCTCGAGTTGGCGAAGTTGCCTCTCGAAAGGGGCGGTGTCGAGGCGACCGCCACTCGCCGCGTGCTGGGTCACGTCCTCGACGTGCTCCTACGACTCTGGCATCCGGTGATCCCTTTCGTGACAGAGGAACTGTGGACCACGTTGACGGGCCGCGAGACCGTCGTGCTTGCCGCTTGGCCGACCGGTCTCGTGACCGGTGACGCAGCTGCCTTGATCGATGTCGCGACGGTCGACCGGCCGGCCGAGGCGCTCATCACGCAACTGCAGGCGGTCGTCACTGAGGTTCGACGCTTCCGTGCCGAGCAGGGCCTTCGGCCGGCGCAACGGGTTCCGGCACACATTGACGGGCTCACGACGAGTGCGCTCGCCCCGTTCGAGGACCAGATCCGGTCACTCGCGCGACTGCAGATACCGACCGACGACTTCCACGAAACGGCCGCCGTGGTGGTTGGTCACAGTGGACGCGCGGTGCGGGTCGCTCTCGATCTGTCGGGCACGATCGACATCGGCAAGGAACGCGCCCGCCTCACCAAGGCGTTCGATGTCGCAGTGAACGAGATTGCGCTCGCAGAGGCGAAGTTGGCCGATGAAGCATTCATCGCGAAAGCGCCGGTGCACGTGGTCGACAAGATCCGCGGCCGCCTTCGCGACGCCCAGGCTGAAGTCGAACGGCTTCGGGGACAACTCGATGCACTGCCTCCTGACCAGTCGCACCAATGATTGTTCCGATGAGTGAGCAAGCGCTCGAACTCGAACGCGTTGAGAACGAATTGCTCGCGCGCTGGCCCGAGTCGCGCATCGAGTGGAAGCCCGGGCGCATGACCGCGCTCATGGACCTGATGGGCGATCCGCAGCTCGCCTACCCGTCGGTGCACATCGCCGGCACCAACGGCAAGACATCGACGTCCCGCATGATCGATGCCCTACTGCGGTCGCTTGACCTACGCACTGGCCGCTTCACCAGCCCGCACCTCGAGTCGATCACTGAACGAATCGCGATCGACGGCGAACCGATCAGTGCTGCGCTGTTCGTCCAGACCTACGGCGAGGTTGCGCATTTCCTCAAGCTGGCCGACAGCAAAGGCGACATCCGGCTGTCGTTCTTCGAAGCAGTTACCGCGATGGCGTTCGCAGCGTTCGCGGACGCCCCGGTCGACGTCGCCGTCGTCGAAGTCGGGTTGGGCGGTCGGCTCGATGCAACGAACATCGTGAACGCACCGGTGGCAGTGATCACCCCTGTTGACCTCGACCACATGGCCTATCTGGGCGACACGATCTCGGCCATCGCCGCCGAGAAGGCCGGCATCATCAAGCCCGACCAGCAGGTGATCGTCGCCGCGCAACACCCCGATGCGATCGACGTCATCATGTCCACGGCAGAGTCGGTCGGCGCCGAGGCACTTCGCGAGGGATTTCAATTCGGCGTGATCAGACGCGAGAACGCCGTCGGTGGGCAGGTACTCGCGTTGCGGGGGTTGCACGGCGTCTACGACGAGGTCTTCTTGCCGCTGTACGGCGGCTACCAAGCGTCGAACGCATCGTGTGCTCTCGCTGCCGTCGAGGCGTTTGCGGGTGTTGTCGAGCCACTCGATGCCGATCTCGTGCGCGCCGCGTTTTCCACCGTGCAGTCGCCCGGACGCCTCGAGGTGGTGCGAACCTCGCCCACGATCCTTGTTGACGCAACGCACAACCCAGCCGGTGCACGCGCGACAGTCGCGGCGCTCGCCGAGTCGTTTGCCTTCCGCCGTCTCGTCGGCGTGGTTGCAATGCTGGGTGACAAGGACGCGTACGGCATGCTGCAGGTGCTCGACCCGTTCCTCGCGCATATCGTTGTGACGCAGAACAGTTCGAGTCGTTCGATGCCGGCTGACGAACTCGCGACTCTCGCGGTCGACATCTTCGGCGAGGATCGGGTCGATGTCGCAACCCACCTTGACGAAGCGATCAGCATCGCTGTCGAGCGCGCTGACGAGGACGACGAATTCGGTGGTGCGGGCGTGTTGATCACCGGCTCTGTCGTGACCGCGGGCGAAGCCCGCCGGCTCCTGAAGCTCCGGTGAGTGGGCAAGTGGGCGGCCCGATAGGTGGCCCGCCGCTCCCGCCGTCGGAGTATGACGGCGACGACGTCGCGCGGATGTATCGCGAGGCGGTAAAGGGCAAGCGGCGGCTGACGTCGAGCGTGCTCGCGATGGAAGTCGTCGTATTCTGGTTGGCCATCATCGTCGCGATAGTGCAGAATCACGTTTCGCTCGCCGCGGCGCTCGCAGTGGGTGGCGCGCTCGCTGTTGGTTGCATCGTGGTCGCTTCGATGATTCGCAGACCGTGGGCCTACCGCGCGGGTGGAATGCTGCAGGTGCTCGCCATTGCCTGCGGCTTCGTCGTCCCGGTGATGTTTGTGATCGGTGGCATTTTCGCTGTGCTTTGGGTCGTGTGCATCCGCTTGGGCGATGCTGCACTGGGCCGCGCGAAGCAGTTCGAGGCGTACGTCGGTACGCCGCCTACCCCGCTGCCGATGGCCGGCAAATCTAAGGTGCCCTGACAGAATCTAAGGTGCCCTAAGGCATAAACGGCTGGGGTAGAACTGGCCGCGCGGGGTAGCGTCAGAGGATGACCGATTCGCCACCGCAGTCGCTGATCCATGCCCGCGGTCTGGTCAAGAAGTTCGGCGACTTCGTCGCGGTGGACGGCATCGACTTCGACGTCGCCCCAGGCGAAGCATTCGGCTTCCTCGGCCCCAACGGCGCCGGCAAGTCGTCGACCATGCGGATGATCGGCTGCGTCTCGCCGCCGACGTCCGGCACCTTGTCGATTCTTGGTCTCGACCCCCATCGCGATGGCCCGGCGATCCGGGGCCGGCTCGGCGTTGTTCCGCAACAGGACACGCTCGACCTCGAGTTGACCGTGCACGAGAACCTGTTGATTTACGGCCGCTACTTCGGCCTTTCGCGAGCAGAGGCGAGCGAGCGGGCCACCGAACTGCTCGACTTCGTGCAGTTGCTCGACCGCGCCAGGGACAAGGTAGAGCCCCTGTCAGGAGGTATGAAGCGACGGCTGACGATTGCGCGCTCGCTGATCAACCGGCCCGACGTACTCTTGCTCGACGAACCAACGACGGGTCTCGATCCGCAGGCCCGTCACGTCGTGTGGGACAGGCTATTTCGGCTGAAACAGCAGGGCGTCACCCTCGTGCTCACCACGCACTACATGGATGAGGCCGAGCAGTTGTGCGACCGCCTCGTCGTGATGGACAAGGGAAAGATCGCAGCTGAAGGATCGCCGCGTGAGTTGATCAACCAGTACTCCACGCGCGACGTGGTCGAAGTGCGGTTCCCGGTCGGTGAGAACGAGACGGGGGCTGACAAGCTCCTGGGCCTCGCGCCGCGGATCGAGGTGCTGCCCGACCGCGTCCTGCTGTACACCGACGATGGCGACGCATGTATTGACGCCGTCCAGCACCGTGGCGCCTTTGCTGTCTCGACACTCGTACGACGCAGCACGCTCGAAGACGTCTTCCTGCGGCTCACCGGCCGAACGCTGGTCGACTGACATGACTACGGCGTCGTTCTCCAACTTGCCGGCCTTGCGCTCTTACCGGTACTGGCTGGCGCAATACCGGCGAACCTGGCGCGGCAGCGTCAGCACCACGGTGATCAGTCCGGTGCTGTATCTCGCGGCCATGGGTGTGGGCCTCGGGTCGCTCGTGCATCGCAGTTCTGCCATCGGCGGCGTCACCTATCTGCAGTTCATCGGCCCGGGCTTGTTAGCAGCGACCGCGATGCAAGTCGGTGCTGCCGAGTCGACGTATGCGGTGCTCGGGTCGTTCAAGTGGGTGCGGGTCTATCACGCGATGGCGGCGACGCCGTTGCTGCCGATCGACATCCTCGTCGGCCATCTGTTGTGGATTGCCACCAGGATCGCGATGGCATCGGGTGTCTATCTCGCGGTTGTGGCAGCGTTCGGAGGCGTCAAGTCTCCACTCGCACTCGTGGCCTGGCCCGCGTGCCTGCTCGTCGGCATGGCCTTTGCCGGCCCGATCGTGGCGTTCTCGAGCACCCGCGACACCGACAACGGATTTGCGGCACTCAACAGATTCGGGATCGTACCGATGTTCCTATTCTCGGGAACTTTCTTCCCGATCTCGCAACTTCCTGAAGTACTGCGCTGGATCGCATACGCGACGCCGTTGTGGCACGGAGTTGAACTGGTGCGGTCGCTGGCGTTGGGTCATGTGGGCGTCTCGGATCTCCTGCATGCCGCGTATCTGTTGGCGTGGGCCGTGGTCGGCATCGCGCTGGCCGCTCGTCAATACCGACGAAAGCTCGGGGTCTGACATGGCGACTCTCGTGGCCCGGGTCATGCCGTTTGGAGTTTTGCAGGGATTAGGTGGACGACGCGGTCGAGTGTTGGTCGAACGCAGCCTGATGGTCTACCGGCACAGTTGGCTTGTTGTCGTCTCTGGCTTTTTCGAGCCGTTGTTCTATCTCTTCTCGATCGGCGTCGGACTTGGCCACCTAGTGCCCGACCTGACAGTGCACGGCCAGCACGTCGGCTACACCGCGTTCGTTGCGCCGGCGCTGCTCGCGTCGTCCGGCATGAATGGCGCAATCTATGACTCGACCTTCAACGTCTTCTGGAAGTTGAAGTACGTCAAGGTGTATGACGCGGTGCTGTCGACGCCGCTGGGTCCGCTCGATGTCGCGTCCGGTGAGATCACCTGGGCGCTGGGCCGCGGGTGCGTCTACTCGGTCGCCTTCCTTGTGGTGATGGCCCTGATGGGCTTGTTGCATTCATGGTGGGCGTTGCTGTGCCTACCGTTCTCGGTGCTCGAGGCGCTCGCCTTCGCGGCGTGCGGCATGGCAGCGACGACATTCATGCGCAGCTGGCAGGACTTCGAATGGGTGACCCTCGCGATCCTGCCAATGTTCTTGTTCTCGGCGACGTTCTATCCGCTGAGCACCTACCCCCACGTGATTGGCGACATCGTTCGCTGGACGCCGCTCTACCAAGCCGTCGATGTGCAGCGCGCGCTGGCTCTCGGCCACGTCAGCCCAGGGTTGTTCGCGAATCTTGCGTACCTGTTCGCTATGGGTTTGGTCGGGGTCGCGGTCTCGGCTCGACGTCTTGGCATCCTGCTCCTGCGATGACGCGCTGCCGCTGCATGACGCCCCGCGCGTGCAGGTGGGCGTTGCCTCGGTAGGCTCCGCGCCGTGACAGACACCCTCGAGCGCACGCTCGTCCTCGTGAAGCCCGACGCCGTTCGGCGCGGTCTGGTCGGTGAGGTTCTCGACCGCCTCGAACGCAAGGGCCTGCGGTTGGTCGCCCTGGAATTGCGCACGCTCGACCGCGAGACCGCGCAGGAGCACTACGCCGAGCACTTCGGGAAGCCGTTCTTCGAGTCGCTGATCGGCTTCATCACCTCAGGGCCGCTGGTCGCCGCGGCGGTCGAGGGCCCCCGGGCCATCGAGACCTGGCGGGCCATGATGGGCCCGACTGACCCGGTGAAAGCACCATCAGGAACGATCCGGGGAGATTTCGGACTCATCGTCACGGAGAACCTGGTGCACGGCTCCGACTCGCCGGCGTCCGCGGCTCGCGAGGTCGCCCTCTTCTTCCCGCACCTGTCGGCCTAGCCCAGCCCCCGCCGTCCCGGCTCGCGATCTTGGTCTCGCTAGGCGAACCGTCACTTCAACGGGTACGCCCACCTATTGAGGGGCCCGACACCCCCCGTACGTGATCAACTCGCGGGCGGAGCTGGGCGGGGGCTGAGACCGCTCCCGTCGTTTTGGCCGAGGTGGTGGGTCACCGCGTAGCATGGCCAGGCTGTCCAGCAGCCAGTTCTCGCGTTCGTCGATCGGAAGGTTTGCAGCATCCATGGCCTCCAACATGTCGTTCCTCGGCCGGGACATGGCCGTCGACCTCGGCACCGCCAACACGCTGGTCTACGTCCGCGGCCGCGGCATCGTCTTGAACGAGCCGTCCGTGGTGGCCATTAACACCAATACCGGCGGCATTTTGGCGGTCGGCATTGAGGCGAAGCGGATGATTGGCCGGACGCCGGGCAACATCGTCGCGATCCGCCCATTGAAGGACGGCGTCATCGCCGACTTCGACACGACCGAGCGCATGCTGCGCTACTTCATCCAGAAGGTACACCGCCGCCGTTATCTCGCGCGCGGACCACGCGTCGTCGTGTGCGTGCCGAGCGGGATCACCGGTGTCGAGCAACGCGCTGTGAAGGACGCCGGTTATGCGGCGGGTGCGCGACGCGTCTACATCATCGAAGAGCCGATGGCGGCGGCGATCGGTGCCGGCCTGCCGGTTCACGAGCCCACCGGCAACATGGTCGTCGACATCGGTGGTGGCACGACCGAGGTCGCCGTCATCTCTCTCGGTGGCATCGTCACCAGCCAGTCCATCCGCATCGGCGGTGACGAGCTCGACAGTTCGATCATCAACTATGTGAAGAAGGAATACTCGTTGATGCTCGGCGAACGAACCGCCGAGGAAATCAAGATGGCGATCGGCTCGGCGTTCCCCGCCCCCGACGAACCGCATGCAGAGATACGCGGTCGTGACCTCGTCAGCGGATTGCCGAAGACGATTGTCGTTAGCGCTGCCGAGATTCGTAAGGCCATCGACGAACCGGTCAACGCCATCGTCGATGCGGTGAAGACGACGCTCGACAAGTGCCCGCCCGAACTCGCTGGCGACATCATGGACCGCGGCATCGTGCTCACCGGTGGTGGCGCGTTGCTCAAGGGCCTCGACGAGCGGTTGAGGCACGAGACCGGAATGCCGATCCACATCACCGAGCGGCCGCTCGACTCTGTGGCAATGGGTTCGGGCAAGTGCATCGAGGAGTTCGAGGCCCTACAGCAGGTTCTCATCTCCGAGCCGCGCGGTCGCTGACGCACCGACCCGGTCCTGGTGTCGCGCAACACGTTTGAGGTCTTCATGAATCGCCGCGTGCGCTTGTGAGGGATAGTCGCCGCACCCGCGTCGTCCTCGCGTTGTTGCTGCTGACCGCATTCACCTTGATCACCCTCGACTACCGATCGCGCGGTGGGGGGTTCTTCGGTTCGATTCGCCGTACTGCGTCGTCAGTTTTCGGGCCGGTTGAACGGGCTGCGGCCGACGTGGTCCGGCCGGTGCGGCACGCGGTTCAGGCAGTCGGAGACATCGGTAACAATCACAAGAAGGTCACCGATCTGCAGAAGGAAATCGCCGCCCTTCAACAGCAGCTGAAGTTGCAGCCGTTCGACACCGCGCGAGAAAACGAGCTCGAGCAGCTGCTGCACGTGTCGGCCGTGGGTCAGTACAAGTTGCTCTATGCGCAGGTGATCGCGGTCAGTGCAAGAAACGGATTCGAGTGGACGGCGACAATCGACGCAGGTTCGACGGACGGTCTGAAAGAGAACATGACCGTCCTGAACGGCGATGGTCTCGTTGGCCGGTTGAAGATCGTCGGTTCGACGACGTCGACGGTGTTGCTCGCGATCGACCCTGAGTTCAATGTCGGCGTCCGCTTGCCCAACAACGCCATGGGAGTTGTGTCGGGCCACGGTCGTTCGGCGATGAGCTTGGAGATGCTCGACCCGACAGCCCGTGTGAAGGCGGGCGATGGCCTGGTAACACAGGGATCCCTCGACCAGACACCGTTCGTGTGGGGCGTGCCGGTCGGCAGTGTGATCTCCGCCACCAACCCGCTCGCCGGCGACGTGCAGACCGGCCAGGTCAAGCCATACGTCGACTTCAGCACGCTCGACCTCGTCGGCGTTGTTGTCGAGCCGCCACGTGTCGATCCGCGCGAGGCACTTCTCGCGCCGCCGCTGCCTACCGTCACTGTCACCACCACAGCGACGGCGACCGCCACTGTCACGGCTTCTCCGCTGGCGTCATTCACGCCGACCTTCTCGTTCAGTTCGACGCCGACTGCGAAGCCGAGCCGGTCGCCGAGTGCAACGCCGACCTCAAAGGTGAGCTCGAAGCCGACCGTGACACCAAGCGTCACGCCGACGCCGAAGCCCACCCCGACTCCGACCGGTTCACCCAGCGGCACCCCGACCGCATCGGCGTCCCATGGCTGAGATCCCGCGCGCGGCGCTGATCGTGGTGCTTGTCCTGCTGGCCTGCGTTGTGGACGCCGTGCTCTTCGATCCGCTGAGTCTGCCCGGTTCACCGCCCAACCTGCTGGTGCTCGTGGTCGCCGCGATCGCGCTCGTCCTCGGACCGGTCGGGGGAGCGGTGACCGGTTTTCTCGCCGGTCTGGCCGCGGACATCCTGCCGCCGGCTGACCACCTGATCGGCCGCTACGCGCTGGTCTTCTGCCTCGCGGGGTACCTCGTGGGCCTCGTACACGACGAGGCGCAAGACTCCGTTCTGCTATCGCTCGTTGCCGTGGGAGCTGCTGCAGCGGTTGCCACTTTGCTGTACGGCGCGCTCGGTGGATTGTTGAGCGACGGTCGGGTCGACGCGCACACGATCTTGAGCAGCCTGCCGTTCTCGATCTTCTACGACGTCCTGCTCGCGCCGTTCGTCGTACCGTGGGTCATGTCCTTGACCAGGCGGGCGCAACCGCAGGTGACCCGGAAATGAAGTGTCGCAGGTGACCCGGAAATGAACGACCGCTCAGGGCTGCGGCTGATCATTCTCGGCGTCCTGGTGTTCTCGTTGCCGATCACCCTGCTCGGCCGCCTTTGGTACATGCAGGCCCTCGCCGGCTCGCAGTACGTCGCCGCCGTGAATGCCGATGCGACGAGCGTGGTCCGCACCCTTGCTCCCCGGGGCGCGATTGTCGACGACGTCGGCAATCCGCTTGCGCGCAACGACAGTGCACTCGTCGTCTCCGCGTTGAGCACCGCGTTGCCGAAGGCGAACCTCGGCACGTTGAAGCATCCGATAGCCAATCCCGTACGCGTTCAGGAGATGCAGCGACTGTCGGCAGTGCTTGGCATCCCGGCTGCGACGCTCGACGCCAAGGCGACGCTGTGTGACTACTTCGACTACGGCTCGGCTGCCCCGACGAAGAATCCGGGCTGCTGGACAGGGTCGCCGCTGCAGCCGATCCCGCTCATCACCATCGACAACACCACGCCGTCCGGCACCCAGAAAGCGACGGAGGTCGCGCTGCGCGTTCTCGAGCAGCAGGAGCTGTACCCCGGAGTCACCGCGCAGATCGAGGAGGTTCGCGACTACCCGGCGCCCGACAACGCGTCGGCAGCGCAGCTGATCGGACACGTGGGAAAGATCAGCCAGTCCGACATCGACTCGGCCAAGAACGCCACCGACGCCGCGACGCTGAAGACCGCTGCCAGCATCGGCGGAATCGTCGGACAGGAAGGGCTCGAGGCGCAGTACAACGACTATCTGGAAGGCACGTTGGGCACCGAGACCTTCTCGGTCACGCCGGCCGGCAATCCGGTCTCGACGTTAAGCCAGGTGCCGGCGGTTCCCGGCGACACTGTGGTGACGAGCATCGACGCGAAGGTGCAACGGATCGCCGAACAAGCGCTGGCCGACGCGGTCACGAGAACGCGAACTACGCCGCAGTTCATCTCGGGCAAGAACCAGACCCAGAAGGCGGACGCCGCGGCAGCGGTCGTCCTCGATGTGCGTACCGGTCATGTGATCGCTGCCGCCAACTACCCGTCGTACGACCCGGGAGTGTGGGACGGCGGGACGATCGACGGCGCGATCTATAAATCGCTTCAAGCAAATCCCGGGAAACCGCTTTTCTCACAGGCCATTCAGGGGCAGTACGCGCCGGGGTCGATCTTCAAGGTCGTCACCACTGCAGCGGCGCTCGACCATGGCGGTTACACGTCCGACGGCACCTATAACTGCCCGGGGACGCTGACAGAGGGCGGCCGGACGTTTCACAACTTCGACAACGAAGGCGCGCAGGGCATGATCACCTTCGCGCAAGCACTGACGATCTCCTGCGACACGTTCTTCGATGACGTCGGCGCCACTCTCTGGAACGCCGATGGCCAGCTGGCCGGGGCGAACGCGAAAGAGTTCGTCGTCAACGAAGCAAAGCAATGGAAGCTCGGTCAAGACACCGGGATTGACCTGCCCATCGATGCGAGCGGCAACATTGAGTCGCGCCAGGATCTCAAGAACTACGACGCTAAGAACCACGCGCTGTGGTGTTCCGAGGCCAAGACCGACAAAGACCCGAACCAGAAGGCAATCGACACAAGCAACTGCCTCTACCACATCCCCGCGCTGTACCAGATCGGCGAAGCGGTGAACGTGGCGATCGGCCAGGGCACGACCACCGCGTCGCCATTGCAGATGGCCGACATCTACGCTGCGCTCGGAAACGGCGGCACGCTTTACTCGCCGCGGATCGGGAAGGCGATCGTTGGTCCCGACGGCAAGCTCGTCCAGACCATCAACGCACCCTCGACGAAGCTGCAGGTGTCGCCGGGGGTGCTGCAGTACATCCAGCAGGCGTTGCTCACTGTCGTGGCCGATCCGAACGGTACCGGTGCGGCGGCTTTCGCCGGGTTCCCGTTCGACCGGTACACGGTCGCCGGCAAGACCGGTACGGCGCAGGTACCTCCGAAAGAGGACACCGCATGGTTCGCCTCCTACGGCGGGCCAGCAGGGCAGCCTGCGCAGTACGCCGTGGTCGTAGCGATCTCGCAAGGCGGCCAGGGCGGTGTCGCCGCCGCGCCGGCGGTTCGCCAGATCTACGACGGCATCTGGGGCCTGAACGGCAATCCGAAGAATCCCGACGATCAATTCGCCTCGAAGGGCCCGGCACTTGCTGGCGGCGCGCCGCCGAGCGCGCTGCCCGATGTCGCGCGGGTCACTGGGCCGTCGGCATCCGCGTCCGCAGTGCCAAGTTCCCCAGCTGTGTCACAAGCTCCGGCGCTGGGTTCGCCCGCGGCCGGCGCTGGGGCATCGGCGGCCTCGCCGGCGTCGGCGGCACCCGCAGTATTTGCGGTACCGCTGGCGCAGGCCGCCGATGCCACGGCAGTGCGCGTCAGGCAGCGGGCGGTGAAGCGAAGATGATCGGCGACTGGGCGGCGCCACGACCGCGACGCATGAGCTCGTCGAGCGCCGGCATGCTCACGCGCGAATCACGGCTGCGCCGGTCGGACTGGGTGCTGAGCGCTGCCGTGCTCAGCCTGTCGGTGATCGGCGTCCTGCTCGTTGCGGCAGCGACTCGGCCGATGAATCCAACGCATCCGTTCGCCATCGTCGAACACCAGGTGCTGTTCCTGGCGGTTGCGTTGGCACTGGGGGTGGCCGCGACCCTCGCGGACTACCGCGCTATTCGCTCCTCCGCCCCGGTGATCTACGTGCTCGCCTGCCTCGGCCTGCTCGCCACCTTCGCGATCGGGTCGAGCGTCGCCGGTGCGAAAGCGTGGATCAGCATCGGCGGCGGTTTGGAGATCCAGCCCTCAGAATTCGCCAAGCTCGCCGTCATCGTTCTGGTCGCGATGTTGTTCAGTTCCGCGCGCGAGGATCGCCGCGACATCGGCGACCTTGATGTCTTAAGAGCCCTGATGCTTATGGGTTTTCCGATGTTGCTCGTACTCCTGCAAAACGACCTCGGAACCATGCTGGTGATGGTCGCTATTGTGTTCGGCGTACTCGCGATCGGGGGAGTGCCGACGCGCTGGATGATCGGCCTGACCGGCCTCGTGTTCTTCGCGACCGTCGTCATCGTGCAACTGCACATGCTGAGCCCGTACCAGGAGAACCGCCTGACGGCCTACCTGCATCCGAATTCGCCATCGGTCCTGAAGAGTTCGGGGTTCAATGCGCACCAAGCCCAGCTGGCGATCGGTGCTGGCGGATTGACGGGAAGCGGGCTCTTTCACGGTGCGCAGATCAACAGCGGTGCGGTCTATGCCGCGCACACCGACTTCATCTTCGCGACCGCGGGCGAGGAACTCGGCTTCCTCGGTTCTGCGCTGATCATCGTCTTGTTGTCCGTCATCTTGTGGCGCGGGCTGCGGATCGCCTCGCGGGCGCCAGATCTGTTCGGCCGGATCGTCGCTGGTGGGGTCGTCTGCTGGTTGGCCTTCGAGACCTTCGAGAACATCGGCATGAATCTCGGGATCATGCCCGTCACCGGGATTCCGCTGCAGTTTGTCTCTTACGGTGGGTCATCCCTGTTTGCGAGCATGCTGGCGGTCGGGCTGCTCCAGAACGTGCACATCCAGACGCAGGCGACACAAAATTCGAGCGGCGGCCTTTAGAGCTACGCTTCAGTCGTGTCGAGCAATCAGGCTGAGTCGGTGTTCCCTCGGCTCGAGCCGTTGCTGATGAGTGTCAGCAAGCCCGTCCAGTACGTCGGCGGCGAGCTGAACTCGCTCGTCAAGGACTGGGCCGACTGCGATGTCCGGTGGTGCCTCATGTACCCCGACGCCTACGAGGTCGGCCTGCCCAATCAGGGCGTGCAGATCCTCTATGAAGTGCTGGGTGAACTCGACGGTGTGCTCGTCGAACGCACCTACTCCGTCTGGCCAGATCTCGAGGCGCTGATGCGCGAACACGGCATCCCGCAGTTCACCGTCGATGCCCATCGGCCGGTCGGCGCGTTCGACATCTTCGGTGTGTCCTTCTCGACCGAACTCGGCTACACCAACATGCTCAACGCGCTCGACCTCGCCGGCATCCCCATCGAGTCGGCTGACCGAACCCACGAGCACCCGCTCGTCATCGCCGGCGGCCACTGCGCCTTCAA
>DASRZB010000334.1:0-2596 GCA_035653855.1 Acidothermaceae bacterium
CGTGCGGCCATTCTCGTCAGTGACAAGGACCCGCGTCTTTTCGCGGGAACGCTTCGCGGTCAGCTCGACCCGCACCGACGTACCAGTAGCGCCGACGTCGACGACGCGATCGACGCCGCCGTCGCACATGACGCCGTCGAGTCGATACCGGGCGGCCTCGACGGCGTACTCGACGAGCGCGCACTGGGCCTCTCGGGCGGGCAGCGGCAACGAATTGCGCTCGCGCGTGCACTCCTTGCCAATGCGCCGGTTCTGATACTCGACGAACCGACGAGCGCCGTCGACGCCTACACCGAAGCGCGCATCGCCGACACCCTGCGCGCCCATCGCGCTGGCAAAACGACGATCGTCATGTCGACGAGCCCGTTGATGCTCGACCGCGCCGATCGCGCGGTGCTGCTGGACGACGACCGGATCGTCGCCGACGGCCGGCACCGCGAGCTGGTATCTGACGATCCGCGTTATCGCTCCGTCGTCACCCGTGACGAGGAATCCGCATGAGCACGCCGAATTCGGCGCTGCTCCCCGTCGCCGACATTGCCGAGGTGAAGGCGTACGCGTCGACACTGATTCGCAAGCAAGGTCGAACGGCGACTGGCGTGCTCGTGCTATACGCGCTGGCCGGTATCGCCGGCCTAGCCGGGCCACGACTGCTCGGCGACATCGTCGGTGCCGTTCAGAAGGGGACGACGCGCGCGCACGTCGACCGGATCGCGATGATCCTCGCCGGATTCGTTGTGGCGCAGGCAATCTTCGTCCGCCTCGCGCGCTACGCGTCGTCTGTCATCGCGGAGAAGATCTTCGCTGAGCTGCGAGAGGAGTTCCTCCGCAAGGTCATCTCACTGCCGCTCTCGACCGTCGAGCGCGCAGGAACCGGCGACCTCCTGACGCGCATGACGAGCGACATCGATGCGATGTCGCGCAGCGTGCGGTTCGCGGTGCCCGAGGTGATGATCGCGATCGCGACCGCGGTGCTCACGTTGATCGCTGCGTTCATCACTGCGCCGCTGGTCGCCTTGCCCTGCCTGATCGTGTTACCGCTGCTGTTCGTGGCAACCCGCTGGTATCTCAAGCGCGCGCCACAGGGTTATTTGCGTGAACGCCGCGTCTACTCGCACATGTTCGCCGGCATCACCGAGACCCTCGAAGGTGGCCGGACGATCGACGCGCTCGGGTTGCGCGACAAGCGGATCCGCCGCGGTGACGACGACGTCCGGCGTGCGTACGTCGCGGAGCGCTACACGCTGCGTCTTCGCACGCTGTGGTACCCGTTCACCGAAACGGCCTACGTCATACCCGTCGTTGCGGCACTGCTCGTAGGTGGGCTGCTCGCTAATAGCGGCCACGCGAGCCTCGCCCAGGTCACCGCCGTGACGCTGTACTTCCAGCAACTCGTCGACCCGGTCGACCGCCTGCTCGGCTGGCTCGACGAACTGCAGGTCGGCGCATCGTCACTTGCGCGTCTCGTCGGCGTCGGCCGGGTGCCCGCCGACCGCGTCGCAACCGGCGCGCAGCCCGAGGGCGAACGACTTCGCGCGGACGGCGTGCGCTTCGCCTACCGGGCTGGTCGCGACGTGCTGCACGGCATCGACCTCGACGTGCGACAGGGCGAGCGCATCGCGATGGTCGGTCCGAGCGGCGCCGGCAAAAGCACGCTCGGCCGACTGCTGGCCGGCATCCACGGCCCTGGCGACGGCAGCGTGACGGTCGGTGGCGTGCCGCTCGTCGATCTCGAGATCGAACAGCTGCGTCGCGAGGTCGCGTTGGTGACGCAGGAGCACCACGTCTTCGTTGGCTCGGTCGCCGACAACCTGCGGCTTGCCAAGCCTTCGGCGGACGACGACCAGTTGCGGTCGGTGCTCTCGTCGATCGACGCACTCGACTGGGTCGCGGCCCTGCCAGACGGCCTCGACACGATGGTCGGGTCGGGCGGCCTCATCCTGACACCTGCGCAGGCGCAGCAGATCGCGCTTGCTCGACTCGTGCTCGCCGATCCGCACACGCTCGTTCTCGACGAAGCGACGTCACTGCTCGACCCGCGCGCCGCCCGGCGTCTCGAGCGATCACTGGCCGCCGTCGTCGAGGGCCGCACGGTGATTGCCATTGCGCACCGATTGCACACGGCGCACGACGCCGACCGGGTGGCGGTCATGGTCGGCGGCCGCATCGTCGAGCTTGGCAGTCACGACGAGTTGATCGCTAAGGGCGGCAGTTACGCCGATCTCTGGGCGTCCTGGCACGGGGAAGGGCCGGGTAGTTCCGGCACTGCCATTTCCGGCGCCACAATTTCCGGACGGGCCGTCTCAACATCCGGACACCACTGGACGCCGAGCGACCCGTCGTCGCACACTGACTGACATGACGCGGTCGGCGAATTACTTTTATGGCTCCGGGAGTCCGGTAGCCGTCGCCACCGTCTGATCCGACAGACAAACCGACGCCCCGGGCGAAAGCCCGGGGCGTTTTCGCGTCTACGGGTTGCCAGCAAAAGCCGGGTGCGCACGACGCAGTCATCGAACTGCAGAAAGGCAAGGCGCATGAACAGCACCAGCGATGCGGGCGTACCCGAGGCGGTCGAGGCCACGACCCTCGAGGC
>DASRZB010000335.1:0-2889 GCA_035653855.1 Acidothermaceae bacterium
AAACTGCTCCAGGACGCGCCGCACGTGATGACCACCCATTCACTTGAGCCGCTTCGTCCGTGGAAGGCCGAGCAACTCGGCGGCGGCTACGCGCTGTCGTCGTTTTGCGAGCGGACGGCGATTGAAGCGGCCGACGCGGTCGTGGCCGTCTCCGCGGGCATGGCAGACGACGTGCTGCGCTGCTACCCGCTCGTCGACCCAGGCCGATTGCACGTCATCCACAACGGCATCGACACGCACGAGTACGCACCGACCACCGACACCTCGGTGCTCGTCGACCACGGCATCGATCTGGATCGGCCGATCGTCATCTTCGTCGGCCGCATCACCCGGCAGAAGGGCCTGCCGTACCTGCTGAAGGCCGCCCACTCCTTTGATCCGGATGCCCAACTCGTGGTGCTGGCCAGCTCAGCCGATACCCCGGAAATCGCCGACGAGGTCGAGGAGGGCGTTCTTGCCCTACAGGAAACGCGCGATGGTGTCTTCTGGATCCGCCGGATGCTCCCGAAAGCCGAACTGATTCAGGTGTTCTCAGCGGCCACCGTTTTCGTCTGCCCGTCGATCTACGAGCCAATGGGCATCGTCAACCTCGAAGCGATGGCCTGCGAGACGGCTGTCGTCGCGACCCGCACCGGTGGAATCCCTGAGGTGGTCGCGGACGGCGAAACGGGCGTGCTCGTCCCCATCGACCCTGACCCGGCCGACCCCTACGGCGCGCCGCGCGACCCCGACGCGTTCGCGGGCGCGTTCGCCGACGCCGTGAACGCGCTTGTCCGCGACCCCGCTCGTGCCCGCGCCATGGGAGTCGCCGGACGTAGCAGAGCAGTGGAGCACTTCAGCTGGACGGCGATCGCCGAGCGCACTCGCGACCTTTACGCCACGTTGCTGTAGACCCTTCAGCGCTCAGTTCGCCGTCGCCGTTAGGCCGAAGGGGTTGAAACGGCGCTATCGCACGTTTGCCGGTCAAGACTCGGGTCAGCCGTTTCGATGATGTGTGTGTAGGCAATCGGCCCTATGTACCGCCAGCGGCCACTCACTACTGCCGAGCCTGCTCCATCGGAAGGACCGCGAGTCCCATGGCACTCCCGTCACGCAGCACGATCGACAACCTGACGGAATGGCTGCTGCTTCAAATCGCCGAAGACGAGATGAAGGCGCGCAGTGCCGGCAGCGAGCCGTGGCGCTGGCGAGTCGTCGACACTCCGACTCAGCGCGACGCCCTTGTCCGGCCGAATGGCACGGTGTGCGCCGACTCATGGGGCGCCGACCGGCAGGAGACCGGTTTCCGCGGTGCCGAAGCCAAGATGTTCATCGAGCGGTTCAATCCCGAGCGGGTGCTCGCCGAGTGCGACTCGAAGCGCCGGATGCTGGCGCGCCTCCAAAATCTTGCAAAAGCCTGGTGGACGACGACCCGCTCCGCCGACGAAGCGCGCGGCGTCATTCGTGAGATGGCCATGACCTACTCCAACCGTCCGGGCTATCGCGATGAGTGGCGCCCAGATCTAGGAATGCGCCCGCTGCAGGCGGTCTCGTCGAGCTAGGGCCGCTGGAGTCGTCCAGCTAAAGCACTGGACGTGGTGTATCCCGCGGCAACGTCCGAATGGTCGAGAACCCGGCGGCGAGCAGTGACAGCGGGGCAAGAGACAACCCGGCCGCGAGAAGCCACAGGGCCGGCCGGATGCCGAGGTTTGCGGCCAGTGCTCCGGCGCCAAACGCCCCGATAGGCAACACTCCCCAGGTCACCATCCGGTTCACCGAGATGACCCGTCCCATCAGGCGAGCCGGAATGATCTCCTGCCGGTAGCTGCTGCCCACGACGTTGAACGCCACGATGGCGATGCTGGTGATCGCTTGACCCGCGCAGAAGAGCGCGATCCGCCAGCCCTGCGCTGTCGCCGGCACGAGAAAGGCACTCAATGCTTCGACGACGGCCGCCAGCACCATCGTTCGACCATCACCGAACAGCCGGATCATCCTGCGGGCCAGTACTGCGCCCAGCAGGCCACCAAGCGCACCGACCGAGAGCAACAGGCCGACGATGCCCGGCTGCACGCGAACGACCCGCACCAAGAACAGCACCGTGATCGCCTGGGCACCACCGGCGAAGAGATTCGAGATAGCCGCAGACACGATGAACGCTCGCAGCACCTTGTGCTCCAACAGAAAGCGCACACCCTCGACGACCTCGTGCCGCATCTTTCGCCGCTCCGTGACGGGTGGCGGTTCTTCGGCGCGGATCGCGAACACTGCCACCACCGAGACCACAAAGCTGGCCACATCGGCGAACAGCGCGTACGCGGCACCGAGTGCCTGGACGAGCCCGCCGCCAAGCGCCGGACCCGAGATGTGCGCAACCTGCTCGGCGCCCGTGAGTAGTGAGTTGCCTTCGACGAGTTCGTCTTTGGTGACCACGGTCTGCAGATACGACGGATACGCGACGGAGAAGAAGATCGTGAGAACGCCGGCCACCACGCCGACGACGTAGAGCTGGACAAGGCTCAGGTCGTGCAGCGCGGCGGCGATCGGAATGGACACCAACGCGAGCGCGCGCCCGGCATCGGCCACAAGCAGCACCCGTCGCCGCGATACTCGATCAACCCAGACGCCGATCGGCAGGGCGAGGAAGGGCCAGAAGATGGTCTCCACCGCCGTCAAGGCAGCGACCTCGAACGTTGTCGCGTGCAACACGATCAGCGCGACGAAGGGCAACGCGACGTATGTCACCGTGGTACCGAGCTCGCTGACCGACTCCCCGATCCACAGCAGCCGGAAGTCCCGATTCGTGCGGAGCAGAGAGGGCGCACGCATGCGCCCAACCCTTCAGTTGAGCCGCCGTTCGGGTCAACGCGTTATGCGATCGGCGTAGCGCTCAGAGCAACGGCTCCCGAC
>DASRZB010000336.1:0-2921 GCA_035653855.1 Acidothermaceae bacterium
TGGTTACAGCCAGCGCGCCTGGACGGTCTGCGAGTAGCTCGCAGCCCACATGGCGTTGCCGGCGAACCAGCCGCGGTACGAGTTCCACTGGGCGCTGTGGGCGGACGCGTAGTAGTACGCGAACCCATCGGACCCGACGAGGCGGCTCGTGAGGGTGGCGAAGCCACTCCACACGCCGCTCGATGACTTGTGCGCGACCTGGATCACCACCAGCTGACCCACGAGCTGCGGGTCGAGCTGGATGCGGACGGTCACGATGTTGTTCGAGTGGGTGGCCAGGCGGACGACCTTGGTCCTGACCGAGAAGTCGGCCGGGTTCTGCGTCTTGCCGAGGGCGGACGCAGCGCTGGTCTTCGTCAGAGCCGGCGGCAGCGGCGGGGTGCCGATGATCGCGTTCTCGACGACCTGGTTGAAGAGGACGCCGCCACCGGTTCCGACGGTGCCGGCCGGGAAGCTGAACACGTTGACCTGGACGGGGCCGAGGGCCGCGTCAGGCGCAACGATGTAGTCCATGTTGCTGATCGTGATCTGGCCGAGGGTGGGCCCGAAGGCCTGCTGCGTGACCGTGAACGTGAAGGCGCACACGGACACACCGGGCACGGCCGGCTGGCAGTTCACGAGCGGCGCGCCCGTGAAGCTGACCGGCGACACCAGAAGGCCCGAACTCGCGTTGGTCGTGACGATCGGGAGCTGGTTGGTACTGCCGGTGTTCATGAGCACGTCACTGCGGAGGCGCGTGGAGCGGGGCAGGAGCTGGACGACGATCGTGTCGCCGGCCTTCAGCTGACCGTTCAGCGTCTCGGTGATCTGGATGTTGGCCGCGAGCGGATCGCTGCCCTGGGCCATGAAGGGCGGGTTGCCCACCACGGACACGGTGACGCCGCTCTTGTAGGCCCGCGTCGCCATGGACACGAGACTCGAGAAGGCGGGAACTGTGCCCACCGTCCCGGTGGCACCCAGCGCGGTGGTGCATCCGGTGCTACCAAACACCTGGTTGCCGCACAGCACGTTCGCCTGGCTGCCGATGAGGATGACGCCCTGCGTGGTGCCGGGCTTGAGCGTGGGGCCGACGCTGAGACGAGGCCCGTTGTCAATGCCCTCCGGCAGGATCGCACCCGTGGAGTCAGAGCCACGGATCTCGATCGTCGAGGCCGTCGTCGATGCGGCAAAGATCGTCCACTGGACGCAGGAGTTGCCCAGCGGGTCGGTGAACAGGTTGCCGATGATCTGGCTGACCGCGACGCCGGCGCCATTGTTCAGGGTCAGGTTGCCGCTGGTCACAATGATCCACGGCGCCCGGGTGAACGTCTCACCGGTGATGAGGCAGAGCCCGACCGAGTTGTTCGTGCCGGTCCCGCCGTTGAAGAAGCCGGCCGCGGACTCGGCGAGCTTGATCTCACCGGTCGACTGGTCGTTGTAGTTGATGTAGATCGTCGGCTGGTCCGCGACGCCGACCACGACGCGCGCGATGTACGCGATCGTGTTCGTGCTGACGAGCACGATGAACGCCGGGCTGCCGGTGACGGTCACGTTGACCGCCGTGCCGACCGTGGCGTCAGAGCTGACGTCAAGGAAGATGGGGCCGAGGGTGACTGAGGACCCCCGGACTGAGCCGGCTGCGCCGACGTTGACGGTGCAGCTCTTGCGGTCGAAGGAGAGGCTGCAGACCGTGCCGACGGTCGGCGCGACGCCGGCTGTCGTGTTGGCGATGGGCGGAGCCGCACCCGGTGCCGGCGTGCCCGTGTCAGTGAACGGTGACGCGGTCGTGGTGCCGATCAGGCCGTAGACGCCACCCGGCAGGGCCGGGCGGCCGTAGATGTTGTAGCCGGTGGCACCCGGGACGGCCGTCCACGTGAGCGTGATCGTGCCGGCCCCGGTGATCGTGGCGCAGGACGACGCGGACGGCGTGGTCTCGCCGCCCCCGACGAGCGAGGTGGCCTCGTAGCAGTGCGTGCCCGTTAGCGTGCCGGCCGCATTGTTGGCGGTGGCCACGACATTGACCGGCGCCGGGATCGTCGCGGTATTGGTCCCGGGCGGAGCCGCGCCGCAGGCAAGGTTCCCGGGATCAGTGAAGGTGGTGGTGCCGTTGCCGACGACGGTACCAATCTTGCCGCAGCCGACGGGGTAATAGACGTTGTACCCGGTTGCGCCCGGAACTGCGGTCCAGTTCAGCACGATGGAACTGCCGCTTGAGGTTGTCAGCACCGTATTGCTGGCGCCGCTGATGGTGGTCTCACCCGCAGCAGTCAGGGCCGTGATCGAATACGGGCCCTTCGTGGTGCCCGCTGGGATAACCCCGCCACTCGGTTGCGCGGTTGCGACCGGAGCGGCCGGGACCGGGATGGTCGCGGTGTTGGTGGTCGGAGCCGTTGCACCCGCCGCCGTGCACGCCGTGTCGGTGAAGGGCGACGTCGCCGAACCGGAGATGAGATTCACTTGCTTGAAGGTGCCAGCCGCGCCGGTCGGCGACCGATACACGCTGTACCCGTTGGTCGCGCCCGTGACCGGATTCCACGTCACGGTGACAGACGACCCGCCGCCGGTTGTCACGACTGAGAACGGTGCCGAGGGCGTCGTCTCGCCGTTGACGGTGAGTGCGGTGACTTCGTAGTAGTACGTGCCGGCGGCACACGTGCCGGGACCGCTGTTGGCGGTCGCGGTGATGACCGGCGCGCTGATGGCCGCGGGCGCCGTCGTCGTGACGGTCGGCGAGGTCGAGAACTGGACCATGCCCGTCGCGGGCTGGCTCAGGGTGAAGGTCATGGACCCGGCACCGATGACGCCGGGGGCGTTCTCGGTCAGGGTCGTCGTCCCGGCGGGCTGGTTCTGCTCACCCGGGTTGACGGTCGTGGGGTTGTTGCCGGTCTGGGTGACCGTCGAGGTCTGGCCGGCACCGTTGACGACGTTGGCCGGCGCCCCGA
>DASRZB010000337.1:0-3183 GCA_035653855.1 Acidothermaceae bacterium
CCGACTCTGCCGCGATGACGCGCGGCACGGATGACCGCCATGATGGGTCGCAGTCCGACGGTGGCGGGAGCGTGTGTTTTGGAAGGGTCAAATGATCCGGTCGAAGTCATGGCCGGCACGCTCGACTCGGGCCTGCGCTGGGTCGTGACGGTCCAAGGTGATGAGAACGAACTCTTCACCATGCTCCACGTCTATGACGGTGACCGACGGCTCGCTGGCTCTGCGTTCGGCGGCCCACCTCTTTACGATGGGTCGCTAATGAACGAGTACCGCGGGCGCACTGACGATTTGCCGTGGTTCGTAATGGCACGCACTGCGCCCGTGGTCGATCGGGTGATCGCAACCACCGATGGCGGTACCGAGATCACACTTGAGTTGTCGCCGCCGATCGACCGCTTCGGCTTACGTTTCGCGGTCGCCGCGCTCCCGACTGGTCAAGAACCGGGCAGTATCCGCGCCGAGCAGGGCGGCACCGTCTTGGAAACCATCCGGCAATGGGTGCCTCCACGCAGGTTCTTCGTTATGCATGAACTGCTGAGCGCCGCGTTGTTGCCAGTGTTCACTGACCTTCGCTCCACAGGGGCGCCGGTGCCCGAGATCGCCTACGAGGATTGGATGGCCGATCCCACGCAGGCATCCGCGATGTTGCGCAGCCCGGACGGAAGCGCCACAGGCCTTCGCATGTCACTGGCCGGAACGGAAAGCGACCGGATCGCCGAGGTCGCTGACCAAGTCCAGGAATGGGCCATCGAAGAACTGTGGGGCGACGCCAACACGAACTGGCCACAGTGCCCGCAACACCCGAACAGCCACCCACTGAGCCCGCTCAGCGACCAACGGGTTGCAAGTTGGGTGTGCCCGGAGAACGGCGCTCCGGTGTGTGCGATCGGATCTTTGACTTAGCGCGTGACCGTGCTCGGGCCTGAACAACGCACTCTCTTGGCGATGACGCGCGTGCGAACCTGCCGATGAGCGGATGATGCCGACGCCCCGCCGGTGTGCTGAAGTTCAACCGACGATGGTCGAGTGCGCACCGAGGAGCCACCCTTCGCGTACCTTCAGAGATGTGCCCATCGGCAGACCTCATCTACGCCGGAATCAGCCGAGGCGCGACGCTAGGCACGCTGGGCCGCAAGCAACAGCTAGGCGATTGCCCACCTTCAGCCAGTTCAGTCGGGCGGGAGAGCCGGCTGCCCCCCGCGCTGGATCTCTTCTTGCACTATGTCGGAGTCGCGCGCATCTGCCGGGACTCGCGCCGCGGCCGATTGCGGTGACGGCGCAAAGTGGGGGCAGCGTTACCCGGCGATGATCCGGCTATGGGCAAAAGCGTGGGAGGAGTTCATCCCGTTCCTGGACTACGGAGCCTGTTGCACAATCCATCCGTTGATCGCGTCGAACGTTGTTGTTCCGGCTGACTTACCGCCCGTTGTGGGGCGCCGCGGAATTCCTTTGCCGGTGGCTGGTCTAGATCGCAGTGGCGCGGTGGATTTTCATCAGGTTGAACGCGCTGGCGGCGAGGTGGAGCTCGCTGAGTGCGTTGTCGAGGCCGCGGCAGGAGAACCGGTCGAGGAGTTTCTTGAGGTTGCCGATGCCGGGCTCGACGGTGGCTCCTCGGCGTTTGTAGAGCGCGGAGCCTTCGGCGGTCCGCAGCCGGTGATCCATGGCTTGTCGCGGTGTCGCAGCGTGCGGCGGCGGCCCGGTCGCGGGCTCCTGTTGGGCGGCCTTGGCCTGGTTTCGGCCTTTGTTCAAAGCGATCAGCCGATCCGGTCCGGGTGCTGCGAGGTTGCGGTCACTGCAGTAACCGGCGTCGGCGAGAACGATGCCGACGAGGTGTTCGGCCAGGCCCGTTTGCGCGTGCAACATGGCCGCCGCGTGCTCACTGGCGTGCATCATCGGCACGAACGACGACATGTCGTTCGTGTTTTGGCCTAGCTGTGTGGCGACGATGATCTGGTCTGCGGTGATCGCGAACTGCGCGTTATATCCCTGCAGAAACCCTTTCCTGGTTGGCATCAAACGTGATTGAGGATCGGTGATGTTGCCGACCGTCTTGGGCGGGGCAAGGCGTGTTGGGCTTGGTCGCGGACGCGGCTTCCTCGGCTGCCAACGCTGCTTTCACGACTCGTCGAGCGCGAATGATCCGAGAGTGCTGTTCCATCGAAACCGGCGGTGCGCCCATCGGTTTCTTGCCGGCGGCCAGGATCGCGGTCCGCCGGGCCAGCCGTGCCTGGTGGGCTGCGATCTCACGCGCGAGGTGAGCTCGCGCTTCGGCAAGGCGGTGCGGACCATCGGGGATCCGACCGACCATCGGCTCACCGGCCTCAGATTTGGCCACCCGAACCTGCGCAGCGGCCATCCGGTCAGCATCCTCCGTCCGCTGGCGCGTGACCTGGGCCGCTACTTCGTCGGCTGCCTCACGGATCCGTCTGGCCCGCCCGGACCGCTCGACGAGCGAGGCTGGGAGCCGGTCGCCTGCGTCCCTCGCAGCCGTGATGGGGTCAGTGTTCTCCGCAGCGTCGATCCGCTCGGCATCGCCGATCATGCGGTTCACCTGCTCGCTCAACCAGTCATGACCGCGGTTGGCATCGATCGAGGCGTTCGCCGCGATTTTCGTGCCATCGATCGCGACAGTGCCGAAGTTGGCCAGTCCGGCCCGGCCGGCGATAGCAGAATCTGCGTGAACAGCGTCGTGAACGCGTCCTGACATGTCGGGCTCCACCTTCCTTATGACGATCCCTCGGGTTCTCAAAAGCCATCGAGATCGATGCCATAGAGGTGCCGTATCGCAGCGTCCTGGCCGACCCGGTCGAAGACGGTTTCTCGTCGGCCCGCGTCGACGATCACGATGTCGGGCAGGTCGGTCCCCCACAGCGACGCCCGGACCGCGGTGTAGGCCCCGCAACCGATCAGAGCGAGGCCATGCTCGGCAGCGTCGTCTGGCAGCAGGGCGTCCAGGTAGAGCCGCGACGGCTGCGGGGTGGAGTCGGCGACATGGCAGCGTCGCCAGCTCTGGTCAACCGTCAGGCGAAGCGGAAGCGGTGGATAGGCCCGGTCGGAAGTGGGAGGCAGAACGTTGCAGCCGACGTCGGTGATGAGCCAGTCGGCGTCAGCCTTGCGCCTCGTTCCCGGCACCCCGGTTAGCACCACTGCGGCGTCGCCGAAGACGAACCGGCCAGGTTCGAG
>DASRZB010000338.1:0-8999 GCA_035653855.1 Acidothermaceae bacterium
TTGGATCTCGGCAACGCGCTGCGCGGCATCGTGCGTGACCGATCGGCTGTCGCGCTCACACTCATCGACGGATCGACGACCGCCGGCACGCTTGACCGCGTCGGAGCCGACTTCGTCGAGGTGGCCGAGCATGCGGCCGGCGAACCGCGCCGGCATGACGCCGTCCGGGCTGTGCGCGCGTATCCGTTGATGTCACTGGTCGTCGTGCGGAGGGCGTGACGCCGAGGTGCAACGCGGGTAGCGGTATGGAGCTTGCCCTAGATGTTCCGAGCCCGGCGCGGACAGTAGCGCCTCGTCAGCAGTGGGAGCACTAGTGTTCATCCTCGCTGTCGCGATCGGGCTCACGCCTGCCGCGATCGGATTCAGCGGAGCCAGCTAGGCCCTCCTTCGCATGACCGACGACGACGTCGACCTCCCGCCAGAGCCGGCGGGTGCGGCCGGAAGTGGCCGAGGCGGTCTACTCGTCGGGGTCGCCGCCACCGAACGGGTGGTTGCTGACGAAGTCGCGGGTGCGGGTGTACGCGTCTTGGATGTAGCTCTCGAGCACCGGCACCTCGACTCGCCATTGGCCGCGGCCACCGACCTTGATCGCCGGGAGCTCGCCCGACCGCACGAGTGCGTAGGCCTGCGCCGCGGAGATGTTCAGCACGTCAGCGACGTCTGACAAGAGCAGAAATCGCTTCTCCATCGACTCTCCTCAAACTCGGGCAGACGCTGTCATCTACGTCGCAAGGCGTCAGTATGGCATCGGTTACCCACGAATGCTTCCGTTATCCACACAACACTTCTGTTTGGCATCGCGAAGTCGGACGGCGGGGCAGAATGGGGACGCCGCCGGAGGCGGGTCCGCGCGACCGGTCACTGGGGGTCGCGATCATTGGGGGAAATGTGTCAGAGCTGCCTGCGCCGTCGGCCACCCGCCTGAAATCGCCGTCCTGGCTCGACGGCCGGCTGGTCATCGGGGTCGTCCTCGTGCTGCTGTCCGTGGTGGTGGGCGCGAAGATCATCTCGTCGTCCCAGCGCTACGACGTGATGTGGGCCGCATCGCGAGACATCGCACCTGGCACCACGTTGATCAAATCCGACTTGGTCCAGGTCAACGTCCGGTTCAAGGACCACGGCGCTCTTTACATCTCGGCCGCCGGCGCGAGCCCGGTCGGTCGAGTGACGGTCTCGCCGCTTGCGAACGGCCAGCTCATTCCTCTGGTAGCCGTTCCGTCGACGCCGCCGCTCGCAGTTCGGCTCGTCACGATTCCGGTCGCGAAACTGCACATGCCCAGGGGCAACGATCTGCACGGCGTGCAGGTCGATCTGTACATCACACCGAAGACGCTTAACGGCCAGCCGCAAGCGAAGCCTCAACTGGTTCTCGCAAACGTCACCATCGCCGACACGATCGTTGATTCGTCGCTGGGGAGTAGTGACGGCTCAGGCGTCGTCTTGTCGGTTCCGGTCGCCTTCGTCGACGCTGTTGTCGCCGCCGCCCAGCTTGGCTCGGTCGACCTGGTACGGGTGCCCGCTGCCGTGACAGCTGGCGTGACCGCTGCCACGACAGCTGGCGAGTCCGTCGGTCCGTCGGCCCCAAGCGAAAGCCCATCGCCGTCCGATAGTGCTGGTGTGGCTTCACCGTGAGCGTCCCCGTTCTGACCGCTGTCACTGACGCCGTCTGGGAAGCCGATCTGGTGTCGGCCTTCGAGCATCAAGACTTCGGGGTTGTCGTGATCCGGCGTTGCGTCGACCTCGCGGACCTGCTCGCCGCAGCTGCTGCAGGAACAGCTCGCGCGGTGATTGTGTCGGCTGATCTGCGCAGGCTCGACCGCGACGCACTGGCCCGACTCGCAACCGCCGGCGTGGCGGTCATCGGTTTGGTTGCTCAAGGTGGCAAGCCCGGCACGAGTGACGACGCCGAACGGCGGCTGCGGCAGCTCGGCGTCCGCCATGTACTCGCTGCCGATGCTGGTCCCGCGCTGATCTCTGCCGAGGTGACGACGGCGATCGCCGACGGCGTCGCGACTGGTGGGCTCGATCCGGTGCGTCTCGGCTATGCCGATCCACGCGCCGCGCTGCCTGACGTTTCGGCGCTGGCTCTCGTGCCCGACGAGGTCGAAGCCCATCGTGTCGACGGACGGCTTGTTGCCGTGTGGGGTCCGACCGGCGCGCCTGGTCGGACGACGATTGCGGTCGTCCTCGCGACGGAGGCGGCTCGTCTCGGGTGCCCTTCATTACTGGCGGACGCCGACTGCTACGGCGGGGTGATTGCCCAAGTGCTCGGGTTGCTCGACGAGTCGCCGGGCCTTGCCGCCGCGGTCCGGCAGGCGAACGCCGGCAACCTTGATCTGCACACTCTTGCGACCCTCGCGCGCGTTGTCGGTCCGAACTTGCGGGTCTTGACGGGCATCGCCCGTGCGGAGCGTTGGCCGGAGTTGCGGCCGAGCGGGCTCGTTGCTGCGTATGCGATCGCGCGGCAACTTGCCGCTCTCACTGTCGTCGATTGCGGATTCGGTCTCGAGCAGGATGAGGAATTGAGTTACGACACGACCGCGCCGCGCCGCAACGGGTCGACGTTGGCCACTCTTGCCGACGCGGACCATGTCGTTGCCGTCGGATCCGCCGACCCGGTCGGGTTGCAACGGCTGGTGCGCGGGCTCGCCGAACTCTGCGAGGTGTTGCCGCAGTGTCGTCCGCAGGTCGTGGTGAACCGGGTGCGCAAGGGCCCGATCAACGGCGACGCCGAGCAAGAGATCCAGCAGGCGTTGACTCGCTACGCCGGGGTCGACGACGTCGTGTTCGTGCCGTACGACCGGGTGTCGCTCGACAAGGCCATCGCCGGTGGCCACACCCTCGGCGAGATCGCGCCAGAGTCGCCAGTGCGCCGCGCATTGCTGTCGCTAGCTCGGCGATACGCCGGCGTGAGCTCGGCCCGACCCACTCGCCGGCATCGCGCCCGTGGTGAAGGACGCCGCTCAGCTTGAGCGCAGGGCCGCGCCCGCCAATCGTGCCTCCACCGTCCAGCCGCCTGCCGGCGCCGGGCCCGCCGAGAATGTCCCGCCGAGGGCGAGCACCCGCTCGCGCAGACCGATGAGGCCACGGCCGGTACCGGAGAGATTGGGTGTGCTGCGCGTGGCCGCGTCGTTCTCCACCCGGACGGTCACTGCCCGGCCGCCGATCTCGCTCCGGATGAGGACCCGGACCTCCGCCCCGGGAGCGTGCCGCAACGCGTTGGTCAGGCTCTCCTGCACGACGCGAAATGCGGCGTGCGCCGCTTCGGACTGCAGCCCGTCGCGTGAACCCTCAAGTCGACACGTGACCCGGAGCCCGCTGCGCGCTGCCTGGTTCACCACCTCGTCGATGAGCGACAGGTCTGGGCTGGCGACTTCGGTCCCGGCGAGCAAATCGATGAGACGCTGCAGATCGGCACGGCCTTGGCGCGCCGACTCTGCGATCACCCCCAGCGACTCGACGGCCGCCTCGGGCGAGTGCGGCGCTAGCCGCTGACCGGCCGCCGCTTGCACGACCATGACACTTAGGGCATGCCCGACGATGTCGTGCAGTTCGCTGGCAATGCGGGCGCGCTCGTTTCGCACGGAGACTTCGGCGAACAGTTCGCGCTCAGCCTCTAGCTCGCGGCCGCGCGCGGCCAACTGCTCGGCCGTTTCCCGGCGAAGGCGTAACACGGTACCGGCGAGAAAACCGGGCGCGGTCAAGATGAGCAGGCCAGGACTTCCGTCCTGATCGGTGAAGGCGTAAAGACCAATGACATATGCAGCGCAGCAGAAGCCGGCTACCCAAGCAGCGCGACCGCTGAATCGCTCGGCGGCGATGGCCGCGTACCCCAACAGTGCAGCCAGCACGAAGTTGCTCGGGTCGGGGCCCGTGAAGACGCAGACAAACAGCAGCGCTGGACCAATCAGCAGCACGGCGAGGGGGTGGCGTCGCCACCAAACCAAGGCGAGGGTGCCGGCAACGGTGCACGTCGCTCCGATCCACTCACCTAGCCCATGCACACCGCCGTCCAGCACGATCGGGATCACCGACAGCGCGAGCGCCCCGACCGCAACCAGGAGCTGCTCGTACCGCTCCACCAACGCGCGCCCGCGGTTCATCGTCAGACGTCGCCAAGGACCGGCAGGTGCGCCGTCACCCGCGCGCGCCCGCGTGACACCTTCAGGTCGAGCGAGCCGGCGTGCAACAGCGCTCGCTGCCTGGCCCGCCCAACCGCACCGCGCAGGTCGGCGCCCCCCTTCGCAACCGTCCCCGCCACCACGATGTTCAGCGCGTCGTCGGTGAACGTCATCGTCACGCCGACGGGCGCCGATGGCTTGTCGGCCAAGGCCGTGACGAGGTACTCGACAATCCGGTACGCCGACAGTTCGACACTCGGCGGCAGTACGCGCGGATCGCCGTTGACCTGTAGCCGCGATCCGCCGTGCACATGCTGTGCGAGCAATGCATCGAGGTGGGCTACTGACGGCGCAGGGGCGAGCGCGACTTCGCCGCCGCGCAACTGGCCGACGATCTCGCGCATGTCACCAAGTGTGCGCCGGCTGTCCTCCTCGAGGGCGACCAGGAGCGCGTGCAGTGCGGCGGGATCGGCGGCCTTTCCTTCCTCGGCCACCGCGGCCAACTGGCGCAGGCGCTGCTCGAGCAGCGCCTCCAAGCGAGCGGAGAGATGGACTCGGTCGTCGCTCACCTCGAGCGCGGCTCGTTCGTCACGCAGTACCCGCAGGTCGTCGTTGCGCTGGCGGAGCTCACTGGCCATCCCGGCCCGATGCGCGACGACGCGACCGATGCCGTAGAGACCGACCTGAATGACAGCGACCACCGGAAGGACGGAGAGCCCGGCGGAGGTGTCCCACATCAGCACGAGCCCGCCGAGCACGACCGAAAGCGCAAGCGCCGTCAGCCGCTCTCGCTGCTGCTCGTAGCCGAATCCGGACAGGAACGCGAGCACAAACACCAGGGGAAGGCCCGACCCGCATCGGGTCAGGTGGCCAAAGGCGAAGACGTGCACAAGCATCAAGGCGGACGACGTCAGCAGTGCCCCGATGAGACTGCGCCGCCACCAGAGCACCGGCAGTGCGGCCCCGATGAAGGCCGGCACCTGTAGCCACGAGTGAGAATCGACCTTGACAGTCGGGTCGTTGCTGCTGATATTCGTGACCGCAATGAGGGCGGCGAGGATGCAGAGGATCCCTGCCATCACAGCGTCGACCGGACGGATCCTCTGCATCACTCGCGAGCCCATGGCGATCTCCTTCGTCACTGCGCCGCGCGGGCCAGTTGAACATCCCGGCTTGGAGCGGCTTCGACGACTGCGTCCTTCTGCGACCGCTTCTGCACGTAGCGCCCGACGCCCCAGAACCCCGCCGAGATCACCGCGGTGAACGGGATGATGCCCAATCCTGCGGCGGAATCGGTGACCAGCACAAGGAACTGAATCACGACCACGGCAGCAAGGCCGTAGTACGACTGCCTGCGGTCGCTCATCAGGCGCCCGACTGCATAGGCAAGTGCAAACGCCAGCGGCAGCCCTGCACCGCAGCGGACGACCCAACCGAATGCAATGTCGTGGACGCCGAGTGCGGCCGCGGTGACGCCCAGAACCGCCCAGAGATTGGTACGCCGCCACAGAATCGGCAGCGTCGCCGCCGCGAAAACCGGGATCATGACCCAGGTCGTCGAATCGATGCGGGTTTTGTCGCTCGAGCCCTGCATGTTCTCGACCATCAGGAGGACGCCAAGCGCGGTGAGGGCCGCGGCCAGGATGTAGTCGAGCGGCCGGACGCCGCGGATGATGCTTTTCATCTCGAGGTTCCCTTCAGCTGGCCACCGGCTTCTCCGGTGTAAGGCTGAACCTAGGAATTTCGAGCTGTCGTCGGCGTCGTCACCAAGGACGATCTATGCGGAGGCAGTACTCCTTGCGGATGACGCCCAGGCAACAATGAGGCCGTGCCCGAACCCAGCGAGCCGATCCGTGTACTGATCGCCGATGATCAGCAGCTGTTGCGCGCCGGGTTCCGGGTGATCCTGCAGGCCGAGGACGGCATCGACGTCGTCGGCGAGGCGGTAGACGGCGCCGACGCGGTGGCCCAGGCCCGCAGTCTTCGGCCAGACGTTGTCCTGATGGACATCCGGATGCCCAAGCTCGACGGGCTGGCTGCCACCGAGCACCTCATGAAGCTGCCCGACGGGCCGCGGGTGGTGATGCTGACCACCTTCGATCAAAACGAGTACGTGGTGCGTGCGCTGCGGGCCGGCGCTTACGGATTCCTGCTCAAGGACGCGCCAACGTCACGTCTGATCGCCGCGGTCCGGGCGGCGGCCGCCGGGGACGCCCTTATCGAGCCGTCGATCACCCGTCGGCTGGTCGAGCAGTTCGTGGCTGTTGCTGCGCCGGACGCCGCCGGCGGCATTCCCGCTGCCGTGGCGGGGCTGACCGAACGCGAACTCGAGGTGCTGCGCCTGGTCGCTCGCGGGCTTTCCAATGCCGAGATTGCGGTGGAACTCACGGTCGCCGACACGACGGTGAAGACGCACGTCGCCCGGATCCTGAGCAAGCTCGGCGTGCGCGATCGCGTGCAAGCTGTTGTGCTGGCCTACGAATCCGGCTTTGTCAGTCGATCGGTCTAGCTCGCACGGTGTTGTGCACAGCGAGAGCTCGCACGGTCCGCGGCGTGCACAAATCGTGGCAGCATGTCGGCCGTGCGCATTTACCTGCCCGCGACGCTGCCCGATCTCACGAGGGCCGGAGTCGGCTCTGACAGACCTCCGTCGCAGATCGAGGTGGCGGCCGCGGGGGCACGGGCGTGCGCAGTCACTCCAGCCTTGCGCGAGTGGTACCGCGACGGCGACATCGATGAACTCGAGTACGCAGCGCTAACGCGAGCCGCCCTGGCGTCGCTGCGGTTGTTAGCTGAGACAGGCGGTGACCGGCGGGTCGTCTTGGCTGCCGATGTCGCCGACGATGCCATTGTCCTCGACCCCGGCGATGATCCGGCGGCGGTTCGGGTCATCGATGCGGTGCAGTTCGACCAAGTTGTCTCGGCTCACGTCGACGATCCGAGCGCGGCGGCCGACGTGGCAGCGGCGGGTGCGCTGGTCGACGCGGCCGACCTCGGTGACGACGATGCGCAGTTCGCGATCGAAGGGCTCGAGGGCCACGAGTTGCAGTGGTACGCGGTGCAGGAGATTGCGTTCCTGCTGCGCTGAGCGGTTGGGCTGCGCCGGGCGATCTTCTGCTGGCGGGTCGTGCCAGGATGGAACGAGGTCGCGACCCGGCCGTCCGTCCAGCCCGATCACACCGCCCAAGAGGCCCACCTCCAGGAGTGGAAGCAATGGATGCCGTCACCACGGTTCCGAGCCCCACCAATGAACCGCCGCTGCACTTTGCACCAGGAAGCCCTGAGCGTGTCCGCCTCGAACTTCGCTTGAAGGAGATGTCGGGTGAAACGCCTGAGTTGACGATGGCGCTCGGCACCCGCCGTCCGCTCGGTGGTGGCGACCCCATCGACGTCGCCGCACCGCACCGCCGGTTCACCGTCTTGGGCCGCATGCACGAAGCGACCAGCACCGACGTGGCAGACGCGATCGAGTCCGCGATGGCGGCGGCTCCCGCATGGCGCCGCTTGAGCTTCGACGACCGCGCGGCCATCTTCTTGAAGGCCGCCGATCTGCTCGCCGGTCCGTGGCGCGACACGATCAACGCCGCGACGATGCTGGGCCAGAGCAAGACGTGCTACCAGGCCGACATCGACGCGGCCTGCGAACTCGCCGACTTCTGGCGATTCAATGTGCACTTCGCCCGGGGCATTTTGGCCGAGCAGCCGATCTCGCCACCAGGAGTCTGGAACCGGCTCGACCATCGGCCGCTCGAAGGCTTCGTCCTCGCCATTACCCCGTTCAATTTCACCTCGATCGCCGGCAATCTGCCGACCGCGCCCGCCATCATGGGCAACGTCGTCGTCTGGAAACCCGCACCGACATCGCAGCTGTCGTCGCACTACCTGATGGCGCTGCTCACCGAGGCCGGACTTCCGCCCGGCGTGATCACCATGGTGACCGGCTTCGGTGCTGCGGTCTCGCAGGTGGCGTTGCCCCATCGCGACCTTGCGGGCATTCACTTCACCGGGTCGACGCCGGTGTTCCAACAGCTGTGGCGCGCTGTCGGTGACAACCTCGCGAGCTATCGCAGCTACCCGCGCATGGTCGGTGAGACAGGCGGCAAGGATTTCGTCATCGCGCATCCATCGGCGGACGTCGACGTGTTGCGGACGGCGCTCGTGCGCGGTGCGTTCGAGTATCAGGGTCAGAAGTGTTCGGCCGCGTCACGTGCGTACGTGCCCCGTTCGGTGTGGCGTCACCTCGAAGGCAGTCTCCTCGCAGAAGTCGAGGCACTGCCGATGGGCGACGTCAGCGATTTCTCGAACTTCATGGGTGCCGTCATCGACGGTCGCTCGTTCGCGCGCTTGCACGCCGCGATCGACCGTGCACATGCCACCGCGGGCCTGTCCGTGATCGCCGGCGGCAAGACCGACGACAGTGAAGGATGGTTCGTCCGGCCGACGGTTGTGCTGGGCGAGAATCCTGCCGATGAGGTCTTCGTGCGTGAGTACTTCGGGCCGCTGCTTGCCGTGCACGTCTTCGACGATGACCGGTATTCCGAAGTCGTCACGCAGGCAGCCGACGTCTCGCCGTATGCCTTGACCGGCGCGATCATCGCCCAGGATCGAGCAGCGATCGCCACCGCAACAGAAGCGCTGCGCTTCGCCGCGGGCAACTTCTACGTGAATGACAAGCCGACCGGTGCGGTGGTCGGGCAGCAGCCGTTCGGCGGCGGGCGCGCGAGCGGCACCAACGACAAGGCCGGCTCTGCGCAGAACCTGCTGCGATGGACAAGTACGCGAGCCATCAAGGAGACGTTTGTGCCGGCCACGAATTGGCGCTACCCGCACATGGATCAAGCCGAGGAAAACGGGTGAGCGCCGGCGGCGTTGACGGAC
>DASRZB010000339.1:0-6900 GCA_035653855.1 Acidothermaceae bacterium
GGCGTCAAAACCGCCTGCTGCTTCGCCGTGTACTTGCTCAAGGTGTAGACGCCCGACCCGATGTCGCCTGGTCCGTCGGGGAGCAGCTTGTCGGCCGGGAAGACCTTCGGGTCGACGATGTTGCCCGCGCCCGTCGTGAGGATGTACGGGAACACCGAGTTCGGGGCGTTGAGTGTGAACACAACGGTGTCGGTGCCCTGAGCCGCAACGCTCTTCATCGAGGCAAGCAGGCTCGACGGCCCATTCGGGTCGTTGATCTTGACGACCCGTTGGATCGAGTACACGACTGCGGCCGCGTCGAGAGGGTCACCGTTGCTGAACGTCAGGCCAGGGTTCAGCGTGCAGGTGTAGGTGACGGTGTCCGTCCACTTGCACGCGCTTGCAGCGTCGGGGACAACGTCGGCCGATCCTGGCTTGATCTTCAACAACGCCTGATAGATGTTCCACTGCAGCACCCACGAGCCCTCGTCGTAGGCACCGGCGGGGTCGATCGAGATCACCTTGTCAGTGGTGCCGAGCACGATCTGCTGGAGCTTCCCGCCGGCGGCTGGTGCGCTGGCGGCTGCGGTACTGCTGCCGGGCGATGCTGCCTTCGGTTTGCTCGAGCTGCACGCCGCGGCGGCGAGGCTGAGGGTGGCCACGACGGCCACGGTGGCGAACAGCTGCTGTCGACGCATTGATCCTCCAGCTCATCGCGACGCCTGGGTGGCGGCGGTCGCGGTTCAATGCCCGCCGCGGTCGGCGGCAGGTTGCAGGCTAGCTAACCCGGCGCAGACCTTGTTAGGAAGGTCTCGTTGCTATCAGCAGGTCAAATCGTTATCTGCCGGGCCACTCGGGACACGACTGCGTGCAGCGCAACGTCCTCTCGCTCCCCGCTAGACCGGTTCCGGACCTCGACGAGGCCATCGACCAGCCCACGGCCCACCACAACGATCAACGGGACGCCGATCAGCTCGGCGTCCTTGAACTTCACCCCGACCGATACGCCGGAACGGTCGTCGAGCAGCACACTCACACCCGCGGCCGCGAATTCCGTCGCGAGCTTTTCGGCGGCAGCGAGCTGATCCTCCTTGCCGGCCGCAACGAGGTGGACGTTGGCCGGCGCGACGGACGACGGCCACACCAGTCCGAGCTCGTCGGAGTGTTGCTCGGCCAGCGCGGCGACCGCGCGGGAAACTCCGACGCCGTACGAGCCCATGGTGATGCGGATCGGCTTGGCGTCGGGACCCAGCGCGTCGAGCCCGAACGCGGTGGCGTACTTGCGACCGAGCTGGAAGATGTGACCGATCTCGATGCCGCGCGCGATCGACAGCTGGCCGCCGCATTGCGCGCACAGGTCACCGTCGCGGATCTCGACCGCGCCGATCTCGCCGTCCGGCTCGAAGTCTCGACCGCGCACGACGGCCGCGGCATGCCTGCCCTCTGCGTTCGCGCCGGTGACCCACGCACTGCCCGGCACGACCAGCGGGTCGACCAGGTAGCGGATGCCGAGTTCCTCCAAGATCTGCGGACCGATATAGCCCTTGACCAGCCTCGGCTGGGTCGCGAGGTCAGCCGGCTCGGCCTGCGCCACCTCCGCGGGCTCGAGCTGACCTTGCACCCGCTTGAGGTCGACGTCGCGATCGCCGGGCACGCCGACAACGAGCAGCTCCCATTTGGTCGTGCCAGGTGCGAGCGTCTTCAGCACGAGGTTCTTCAACGTGTCGGCGCCGGTGAACGTGCGGCCAAGGTCAAGGCTGTTGAGGTGGTCGACGAGTGTCGCGATGGTCGGCGTGTCAGGAGTGTCGAGAACCTGCATCGGCGGATGGTCGGCGGCGTCGACGGGCGCCGGGACGGCGATCTCGACGGCCTCGGTGTTCGCGGCGTAGTCGCAGTTCTCGCACTGCACGAAGGAGTCCTCGCCGGACGGCGTGGGGGCAAGGAACTCCTCCGATGCCGAGCCGCCCATGGCGCCTGACACTGCATAGACGATGCGGTAATCGAGGCCGAGCCGCTCGAACATCCGTTGGTAGGTCACGCGGTGGTCGGCGTACGACTTCGCCAGCCCCTCGTCGTCCAGGTCAAAGCTGTAACTGTCCTTCATGACGAACTCGCGGCCGCGCAGGATGCCGGCGCGCGGGCGGGCTTCGTCGCGGTACTTCGTCTGGATCTGGAAGAGCGTGACCGGATAGTCCTTGTAGGAGGAGTACTCGCCCTTCACGAGCAGCGTGAACAGCTCCTCGTGGGTAGGCGCGAGCAAATAGTCGGCGCCCTTGCGGTCCTTCAGGCGAAACAGCAGGTCGCCGTAGTCGGTCCAGCGACCGCTCGTCTCGTAGATCTCTCGCGGTACGAGCGCTGGGAAATGGACCTCCTGCGCACCCATGCGCTCCATCTCGTCGCGCACGATCGCCTCGACCTTGCGGAGCACGCGGTAACCGAGCGGCAGCCAGGAGTAGACGCCCGGTGCGACGCGTCGGACGTAGCCGGCGCGCACCAACAGCCGGTGGCTCACGACCTCGGCGTCGGCGGGGTCCTCGCGCAACGTGCGCAGGAACAGCGTCGACATCCGCAAGATCACGTGGTGGAGCCTATCTGGCGCGCTAGAAGAGCACCGACATGAAGCTGCCTACCTCGACGAAGCCAACCCTCGTGTAGGCCGCCCGTGCGGCGGTGTTGTAGTCGTTGACGTACAAGCTGACGACAGGTGCGACGCTTTCTTGGGCCTGGACGACCACAGCCGCCATGCCGCCATTGGCGTAGCCGCGACCACGCAGCGCCGGATCCACCCAGACACCCTGGATCTGACACGCCTCCTGGGTCGCGGCCCCGACCTCGGCCTTGAAGACCACTCGGCCGTCCTCGATCCGGGCGAACGCACGGCCCTGACCGATCAGCTCCCCCACCCTGGCGCGGTACAGCGAACCGGCGTCCCCATTCGCCGGCGAGATCCCGACCTCCTCGGTGAACATCGCGACACACGCCGGGTACAGGATGTCGAGCTCGTCCGGCCGCACCCGGCGGACCAGCGGATCGGGCGTGATCTTGGGGGCATCGCTGATCGCCATCAACGGCTGATGGGGCCGGACGTCGCGTGGCGGGCCCCACGTCGGTTCGAGCAGCGACCACAACAGCGCTACCTGGTCGCGTGGTCCGACGATGGACGAACAGCGGCGGCCCTGGCGACGGGCTTTCTCGGCGAATGCACGGCAGGCATCGGCGCTCGCCCCCACCGGAACCAAGTTGGCGCCGGCGTAACAGAGCGCTGCGAGCCGACCGCCCGCGACGAACCCCCACACCTCGGCACCCAAGCGCCAAGGATCAAGCCCGGCGCTTTCGATGCGGGAGCTGACGAACACGTTCGCCACAGGATCGCGATCCAGCAGATCCCTGACCGAATCGAGTTCACGGTCGTCGAGGACCCGTACAGGCGTACCACGCAGCACGAACTGCCCTCGCTTCTACGTCGGCGCGGCCGGCCTGAGGTGGTTCCATAGACGACTGTGACCTGCGGCTCGCCGGAGGCTACGCCGTCCGACGCCATCTCGTCAGCCAGCCGCATCGCTTCTTCAATCAGAGTTTCGACAATCTGCGCTTCCGGGACGGTCTTGACGACCTCGCCGCGCACGAAGATCTGGCCTTTCCCGTTGCCTGAAGCGACGCCGAGATCGGCCTCACGAGCCTCGCCAGGACCGTTGACGACGCAGCCCATGACGGCCACTCGCAGCGGCACGGTCATGCCCTGGAGACCCGCGGTGACCTCCTCGGCCAGCTTGTACACATCGACCTGAGCCCGTCCACAGGATGGGCAGGACACGATCTCGAGCTTGCGCTGGCGAAGGCCGAGCGACTCGAGGATGCCGATCCCTACCTTGACTTCCTCGACCGGCGGGGCCGACAGCGACACCCGGATCGTGTCGCCGATGCCCTCTGAAAGAAGGATGCCGAAGGCGACCGCGGACTTGATCGTGCCCTGCATTAGCGGGCCGGCCTCGGTCACACCAAGGTGCAACGGGTAGTCGGTCTCGGCCGCGAGCTGTCGGTAGGCCTCGATCATGATCAGCGGATCGTGGTGCTTCACGGAGATCTTGATGTCGTGGAAACCGTGTTCCTCGAAGAGGCTGGCCTCCCACTTCGCCGACTCGACCAGGGCTTCGGGAGTTGCTTTGCCGCCGTACTTCGCGAGCATCCGTGGGTCGAGGGAACCGGCGTTGACGCCGATCCGGATCGGCGTGCCGTGGTCCTTCGCGGCGAGCGCGATCTCCTTGACCTGGTCGTCGAACTTCTTGATATTGCCGGGGTTCACCCGGACCGCCGCGCAGCCAGCCTCGATCGCGGCGAACACGTATTTCGGCTGGAAGTGGATGTCGGCGATCACCGGGATCTGCGACTTCTTCGCGATCATCGGCAGCGCGTCGGCGTCGTCCTGGCTCGGCACTGCGACCCGCACGATCTGGCAGCCGGACGCCGTGAGCTCGGCGATCTGCTGCAACGTGGCGTTGACGTCGGCCGTCAGCGTGATGCACATCGACTGCACTGAGACAGCAGCGTCGCCGCCGACCAGCACCCCGCCGACGTTCAGCTGCCGCGAAATCCGCCGCGGCGCCAGAGGGCTCACGGGTGGCATCTCGGGGAGCCCCAAGTTGACGGTCGTCACGGCGAGCCTTTCGATCGGTGCTTCTGCTTCAGCGGTTATTGGTTGAACGGGTTGGCGACGGGGTTGGCGATGTCTGCTACCAGGATCAACGCCGACACAGCCACAATTATGGCCAGCACGCCGTAGGTGAACGGCATCAGCTTGTTCAGATCGACCGGGCCCGCGGCAATGAGGTGCCGCCGCCGGCGCCAGGCGTCGCGGATCTTCTCGTAACCCAGGATCGCGACGTGGCCGCCATCGAGCGGCAGGAACGGGAAGAGGTTGAAGATCCCGACGAAAATGTTCACCGATGCGACGATCTCGATCACGGTTTCGGCACCGCCGGAGACCCCGTACGCCGTGAACGCTTCACCGGCATACCGGCCGACGCCGAACACGCTGGTCACCTGGCCGCCGCTACTGCCGGTGGTGGCCTGGCGCTTCTCGCTCGGGTGGCTAAGGAGCTGACCGATCTCGTGCGGCACCACCCCGAGGGCCTTGAAGCTGTCGACAAACAGGGTGCCGAACCCGTGAAAGCTGCCGGTCACTGCCCCGACAAAGCCGACGCGCAGGTACTTGGTGTCCCTGGCGTCGTTGAGTTCAAGACCGACCTTCGCCTTGCCGTCGACGATGGCCGGCGTGACGACCAGGTTGATCGCGGTGCCTGCTCGCTGCACGGTGAACGCGACCGGACCGTGCGGTGCGTTGCTGATCAACGAAATGAGTTGCTGGGTGCCGTGCACAACCGGCTGGCCATTCACCGCCGTGATGACGTCGTTGGGCTTGAACTTGCCCACCGCGGGTGCCGGTGTGGCACCCGCCGGGCAGGCCTGATTAGCCGACGTGCTCAGGCAGTTCTCGACGGTGACCACCCGCGATGCGCCGTGCACGACACTCGGCCAGCTCAGCAAGACGATGAAGAGCAGCCCCAGGGCGATGATGAAGTGCATCGTTGAGCCCGCGATGAGCACGATGAAGCGCTGCCACCCTGGCTTGTTGATGAACGCTCGCGGCTGGTCCTCGACCGATATGTCTTCCAGCGGCGTCATGCCGATGATCTTGACGAAACCACCGGCCGGGATGGCCTTGACCCCGTACTCCGTCTCGCCTTTTTGGCGCGACCACAGGGTCGTGCCGAAGCCGACGAAGAACTGGGTCGCCTTCATCCCGAAGAGCTTGGCGGTCACGAAGTGGCCCGCCTCGTGAAGCATCACGGAGATCAGCAAAGCGACCACGAAGGCCAGGACGCCGATGGTCATCATGGTGCGAGTTCTCCCGTCGTCCGCCCTGCGAACTGAGCCGCAGGGGCGGAAATACCTGTGCCGTAGATGAGGGCGCGGGCCCGCACGCGAGCGAGGGACTCCGCACGGAGAACATCTGAGAGCTGCACGAGGTTCCCCGTTCCTTCTTCGGCAGATTCGTCGAGAACCCGAGAAACCGTGTCGACGATGCCGGTGAAGGCCAGGTCGCCGCCCAGAAACGCGGCGACCGCCTCCTCATTCGCGGCGTTGTAGATCGCCGGAGCGACCCCACCGGCGGTGCCGACCTGCCTGGCCAGGGCGACGGCGGGAAACGCCGCGCCGTCGAGCGGCTCGAAGGTCCAGCTCTGCGCAGTCGTCCAATCACAAGCGGGGACGGCGTCGGGCACCCGCTGTGGCCACGCGAGCGCCATCGCGATCGGCAGGCGCATGTCCGGCGGCGAGCACTGGGCCAGGGTCGAGCCGTCGGTGAACTCGACCATCGAGTGCACGACCGATTGCGGGTGCACCACGACGTCGATCGCCGTCAGCGGCAGGTCAAAGAGGAGGTGCGCCTCGATCAGCTCGAGGCCCTTGTTCACCAGGGTGGCCGAGTTGATGGTGACGACAGGGCCCATCCGCCAGGTCGGGTGCGCGAGCGCCTGCTCTGGTGTGACGGTCGCGAGATCGGCGGCCGCCCGGCCACGAAACGGCCCCCCGCTGGCGGTCAGGATCAGCCGGCGCACCTCGGTAGCACGCCCGCCGCGAAGGCACTGGGCGAGCGCGGAATGCTCGGAATCGACGGGCACGATCTGGCCTGGCCTGGCGGCTGCTTTCACCAGCGGGCCGCCGACGATCAGTGACTCCTTGTTGGCGAGCGCGAGGGTGTACCCAGCGCCTAACGCCGCCAGCGTCGGCGCGAGGCCGATCGATCCCGTCATACCGTTGAGCACGGTCCCGCCCGTCGGCGAACCGTCGGAAAGCGGCCAGCTCGCGACGTCGGACGCAGCGTCGTCGCCGATGAGCAGCTTTGGCGTCACCAAAGCAACG
>DASRZB010000340.1:0-3846 GCA_035653855.1 Acidothermaceae bacterium
CGTGCTCGCGTCTTCTTCTGGTCCGTCTGCCGCAGCCCAGCTGGCCGCGATCGCTTCGATCGCCCGCGCCGCGCAATACACCGGGACCTACTCCGCCGACAGCTCCGACAATCCCCCGCGCGCGAGCACGATCAAGGCCTACCGCACCCCAACCAGCACCCGGCTCGATATCACCGAAGCTGTGGGTCGCGTGGTGATCCAGGTCGACCCGACCGGCACCTATAGCTGCAACCTGCCCACGGACGGGACGCCGACCTGCCTGACGTTAGCCGGACCAGGTGACCCGGTACCGGCGAACGTCAACCCATCAGGGCAAGCCCTGTTCACCACGACCCTCGACACGCTCGCGCAAGGGGTCGACCTCACGGTCTCCACTGAAGCGCCGAGGCCGGCGGCGAATGGGATCCCCGCGTCGTCCTGCTTCGCCTTGATCGCAGCGCCCGACGGGGTATCGCCCGGCACGTACTGCTTCAGTGCGGCCGGCGTCCTCACCCGCGCACAATTTCGCTCGAACGTGCTCGAGCTGACCGCCCTGACTCCCGCACCCGTGCAGAGCGACTTCTCGCTCCCCGCGTCCCCGGCACCGATCAGTTCAGCCGCCGCGAGCAGCGGACCCGCGAGTCCGGCAAACAGCAGTTAGGCGAGTCACTTCTTACGTGACTGCCTCAGAGCAGGCGACTCGGATGAGCGCAGCTCGGCCAGCAGCTGACCTTGGTCGTCGAGCACCTCGCTCAGGAATCGGCGTGCGGCGCGCATCAGCTCCGCGACACCAGAGGCGGCCAGCTCGTAGACGACGCTAGTGCCCTTTCGCGTCGAGACCACGATCCCGGCGCGACGCAGCACGGCAAGCTGTTGCGAGAGGGTGCTCGCCTGGACGCCAAGGTCGACGAGCAGCTCGGTGACCGGTCTCGGCCCGTCCTGAAGCAGTTCAAGCACGCGGATCCGGAGCGGGTGGCCCAGGGTCCGAAATAGCTCAGCCTTGGCTTGGTACAACGGAACGGGCACGGCATCCCCTGGGTATCGCGGTATTTGAGTAAGTCTGAATATCTAGAGTTATAAAGATCTTCAATATTGCAACACATTCTACTTAGGTCACGCGATCGCAGGGCGATGTGTAGGTCACGGCATCGACTTTCGATGCCGCCGGAACGCTGCCCGAGACCCCGGTGGCCCAAGGAATTCGCATGAGTCTTCATCGCCTGTTCGGCCTAACGGGTGTCGCGCTGCTCGTCGCGGGCCTAGCAACCGCTGCCACATCTGCCACGCCCGCCTTAGCGGCTACGACAGGCGGGACCACCGCCTCGTTCACGCTCACCGGCGGAACACTGTCGATCACCGTCCCCACGGCGTCGGTGAGCTTCGGCTCGACGCCCGAAACCGTTGCCACGCAGGTGGTCAGTGGCTCGCTCGGACAGGTGCAAGTCAACGACGCGCGAGACGCTGCGGCTGGTTCGGGCTGGGTGGCCACCGTCATTTCAGCGGCATTCACACCGTCTCCGGGGGGACCCGCAATTGCAGCCAGCGCCGTCAGCTATAGCGCGGGCGCGATCACCCAGGTAGGCACGGCGACTTACACCGCAAACAATCCAGTCGACCTGACCGGAGTCGTCGCCGTCGTCACGGCGACCGGTATCACAGGCGACAATTCAGCCACCTGGAACCCGACGATCAGCATCGACGTGCCCGGCGGCTTGGCCGCCGGCATCTACGGAGCAGTGATCACTCATTCCGTCACGTAGGCGCACGGACAAGGACGCACCCCCGCACACGCGACGCCGGCGATTGCTCGTAGGCCTGCCGTTCGCCGCCCTCGCTGCTGTTGTTTCGGTCATCAGCGTGCCCGAGGTTGCGTTCGGCACGACCGCGGCGCCGAACGCAACCGCAACGGCAACGGCTCCGGGGAGCATCGGGATCAGGTTGCTCGATGTGCCCGTTAGTGAGGCGAACGACCCCCGGGCGCGGCTCTACATCGTCGACCATGTCGCAGCGGGTGCGGTCGTCCAGCGCAGTATCGAGGTGTCTAACACCACGTCGTCCGATCTCGCGGTTTCGCTCTACGCCGCAGGCGCCACGATCGAGAGCGGATCGTTCACCGGCGACGCTGGGCATGCGGCCAATGACCTGTCGTCCTGGACGACGGTGAGCCCGGCTGCACCTCAGATCCCGGCAGGCGGGACGGCGACAGCGACGGTGACGATCGCCGTGCCGACCGATGCGACGGCGGGCGAGCAGTACGCCATCGTGTGGGCGGAAGTTCGGACGTCTGCCGGTGCCAGCGGCGTGACGGAAGTGAACCGGGTGGGCGTCCGCATCTATCTTTCCGTAGGTTCTGGCGCAGCACCTGCTGCGAGTTTCACCATCGGTTCCCTTACCGCGGGGCGTTCACCGCAGGGGAACCCAGTTGTCGTCGCGGCCGTGCACAACACCGGTGGCATCGCGCTCGACATGAGCGGCACGCTGCAACTCTCCGACGGACCAGGAGGACTCAGCGCAGGTCCGTTCCCTGCCGCACTCGGCGTGACGCTGGCGATCGGAGCAACCGAGCCGGTGACGGTGACGCTCAACGAGGTCGTGCCGAGCGGTCCCTGGCTTGCGCGCATCGCGCTCAGCAGCGGGCTGACGGAGCGCACCGCGCACGCCACGATCACCTTTCCGACGAGCGGTACGTCGTCGGCGGTCACGACGGTGGCCACTCACCGCCGATCCGACGCCACAATCGTCGTGACCGTGGTGGTGATTGCGTGGATGATCGCGGCAAGCAGTATCGCCGTGTTGCGTCGGCGGCCAAGGGACGGACACTGGCTCGCCTGACAGAGCACGTTGCCGCTGACCTAGCCGGCCAGCCCCTCGACGTCCAGCCTGGCATGGGCAACGACGGATTGCAGCGCGCGCAGAGCTGCTCCGGCGTGGGTGCCCCAGTGCGAGACGTAGGAGAACTGCCACCACCACAGCGCTTCGATCGGGCGGCCGGCCTGGTAGTGCTGGAGGCCGTGCAGGAGGTCGCCGGTGACGTCAGCGAGGTCGTCGGAGAGCACGAAGTTGGCAGCGCTCGGCGGCGTCTCGTAGGGGTCGAACACCTCGACGTAGTGGTCGATGGGGGCTAGCAGCGCGGCGAGGCGCTCGCGCAACTCATCAATGTCGGGGTCGGGACCTGCGTCGGGCTCCCAGCGCTCGGTCGGGACGACGTCACCGATCGCCCCGAGCCGGCCGCCCGCCAACAGCAGCTGCGACACCTCGAGGAGCAGCATCGACACGGCGCCACCCGGCTCCGCGCCGCGGGCAACCTCGCGCACCGCAATGACAAAGCTCTCGACCTGGTCGGCGATCTCGGCAGCGAAATCGCTGAGATCGTCCGATGGACCTTCGACCACCAGCTCAGACATCGATCTGTCTCCTCCCCTCGAACGCACGGCCGAGCGTGACTTCGTCGGCATACTCCAGATCGCCACCGACCGGCAGACCACTCGCCAACCTGGTTACCCGCAATCCCATCGGCTTCACCAGCCGCGCTAAGTAGGTCGCCGTGGCTTCGCCTTCGAGATTCGGGTCGGTCGCGAGGATCAGCTCGGTCACGGTCCCGTCAGCGAGCCTAGTCATGAGCTCGCGCACCCGTAGGTCATCAGGGCCGATGCCCTCGATCGGACTGATCGCGCCGCCGAGCACGTGATAGCGGCCACGGAACTCGCGCGTCTTCTCGACCGCCACGACGTCCTTTGACTCTTCGACGACGCAGATCACGGTGAGGTCGCGGCGCGGATCGCGGCAGATCCGGCACTGCTCCTCCTCGGCCACGTTGCCGCAGATCTCGCAGAACCGGACCTTGTCCTTGACCTCGAGCAGGACCTG
>DASRZB010000341.1:0-8707 GCA_035653855.1 Acidothermaceae bacterium
TTTCAGCGGATCGGCGACCATGCGGAACTCGAACGTTGCAGTGCGTTGCCTGGCAGCCGGCGCCGTTGCCGTGCTTCTCGCGACCGGCTGCTCGGCGAGCAGCAGAAGCGGCAGTGCGTCGCAGACCATCACGCTCTACAACGCCCAACACGAGCAGACCACCGACGCACTGATCACCGCCTTCACCCAGCAGACCGGCATCAAGGTCAAAGTACGAAGCGACGGCGAGGACGTGTTGACGGCACAACTCGAGCAAGAAGGCTCAAAGTCGCCGGCGGACGTCTTCTATACCGAGAACTCCCCGTGGCTGGCCCAGCTGGACGAGAAACACTTGCTCGCTCCCGTTGACGCCGCAGCTCTGCAGCAGGTGCCAGCCACCGAGAGTGCCTCGACCGGCGACTGGATCGGTGTGTCGGCCCGGGTGTCGGTGCTGGTGTACAACACACAGAAGTTGACGCCCTCGCAACTGCCGACCTCGATCCTTGATCTCGCCGACCCGCAGTGGAAGGGCAAGCTCGAGCTAGCACCCGCCGAGACCGACTTCTGGCCGATCGTGAGCTCCGTTGCCAAGGCCTACGGCGACGCCAAGGCCTTGACATGGCTAAAGGGGCTGAAGAGCAATGCCGCCCCGAACGACACCATCCCGGACAACGAAACTGTCGTGAGCGATGTGAACAAGGGCACCAACGATATGGGTTTGATCAATCACTACTATTTCTATCGACTGCAAGCCGAGATCGGAACGCCTGCTGTGCACGCTGCACTTTCGTTCTTCGCACCGCACGATCCCGGGTACGTCCTCGATATTTCTGGTGCCGGGATCCTGAGGTCGAGCAAGCACCAGGTGGCGGCGCAGAAGTTTGTCGCGTTCCTCACCAGTGCGGCCGGGCAGACGATCCTCGCGAACAGCGACAGCTTTGAGTATCCGATCGGCGACCACGTCGCAGCGAATCCCGAGCTCCCGCCCTTCGCGCAGTTGCAACCGAACTCCTTCAGCGTGGCCGACCTCGGTACCGGCGAGGATGCCAAGACCCTGCTGCAAGAGGCGCAGCTCCTCTAGATCCGCGACAATCTGAAGGATCATGACGAGCTCGACAGCCACCGCCGCACCCGCCCCGCCACGTGCGCTTCGTCCACGCCGCGGGCGCGCTGGCTGGTTGGTCTACGTCAGCATCGTCATTGCGCTCGGCCTGCTGTCGCCGCTCGTGCTGGTTGGGCTCGACGCCCGGCAGGCCGGCTGGACGGAAATCCACCGGGTTCTTTTTCGGGCGCGCTCACAGCGACTGCTGCTCAATACCGTCGAGCTGTCGATTGTCGTCGTCACGGCGGCGGCGGTCATCGGGACTGCTGCTGCATGGTGCACGGAACGCTGTGCCCTGCCGTTGCGCAGGCTGTGGACCGTCTTGCTGGTCTTGCCGATCGCCGTCCCGGACTTCGTCGCCGGCTACGCATGGCACTCGATCCGACCGACGTTCACCGGGTTGTGGGCCGCCGCGTTGGTCATGACATTGTCGACGTACCCGCTGATCTATCTCCCCGTCGCCGCGGCATTGCGTCGCGCGGACCCTGGCGTGGACGAGGTGGCACGCAGCCTTGGCCTCGGACGGGCCGCAACCTTCTTGCGCGTGACGGTTCCGCAGATCCGGCCGGCGTTGATCGGGGGCGCGCTCGTCGTCGTCCTCACGTTGCTGTCGGAGTACGGCGCTTTCGAGATCGTGCACTTCCAAACGTTCACCACCGAGATCTTCACCGAGTTCCAGTTCGACCAGGCTGCAGCGTCCGCATTGTCGGTGCCGCTGGTGCTTCTCGGCTTGATTGTGCTCACCGGTGAATCGCGGATCGGTCGACGAGGACGAGTCAGTCGCACTGCATCTCAAGCGGCGCGGATGGCGCGACGCCGTCGGCTTGGCTACGCGACGGCCCCGGTGCTCGCAGCGTTGAGTGCGCTGATCGCGCTCGCGGTCGGGGTGCCGATCGGCACCCTTATCTACTGGATGCAACGTAGTGAGCGCAGCACGTTGCCGGCAGCCGCGACGGTCGGCAAGGCGACTTGGGCGACTGTCGACTACAGCGCATGGGGCGCACTGGTCGCGGTCGCACTGGCGCTACCGATCGCGATTATGGCAGTGCATCGTGCATCGACGGCCCGCCGGTTGATCGAGCGGAGCACCTACCTCACCCAATCGCTGCCCGGCGTGGTGATCGCGCTGAGTCTGGTCTTCTTTTCGATCCGCTATGCATACCCGCTGTACCAGACCAGCTTCCTGCTCGTGGCCGCCTATGCGATCCTGCATTTCCCGCTAGCTCTCGTGTGTGTCAAAGTCTCGGTCGTGCAAGCTCCACCGCGACTCGGCGATATCGGCCGTTCACTTGGCAGGGGTCCGGCTGCGGTGTTCGCCCGCGTGACCTTGCCATTGATCGCCCCTGGATTGCTCGCCGGCTTCTGCCTGGTGTTCCTTACTGCGACGACCGAACTCACCGCGACCCTGGTGCTCGCGCCGACTGGCGTCCACACATTGGCGACCCAGTTCTGGGCGTATCAAAGCGAAGCCGCTTATGGTGCGGCAGCCCCCTATGCCTTGGTCATCATCGCGCTTGCCGCGGTGCCGAGCGCGCTGCTAGGCCTATGGTTCGACCGTGAGCGGTACTCGCGGGTCGCTGTGCTGGAGCCCGCGACGTGAGCGCCGTCGAGCTTCGCGGCGTGTCGAAGAGCTACGACGGGACAGCGGTACTCAGCAACTTCACTCTGACGGTCGCTGGCACGTTTATCACGGCGATCCTCGGACCGTCGGGCAGCGGAAAGACGACGTTGCTGCGGCTGATTGCCGGATTCGACCGACCCGATGCAGGCACGATCATGCTCGGCGACCGCGTTGTCGACGATGCGCGAACTCACGTCAGACCTGAGCGACGCGGGATCGGCTACGTGCCTCAGGACGGCGCCCTTTTTCCGCACCTCGATGCCATGCGCAACATCGGCTTCGGCCTCGACAGAGGGGAGCGAAACCGGGCGAGCGACCTGCTCGGCCTCGTCGGACTCACCGGCCTCGGCCACCGCTACCCGCACGAACTGTCCGGCGGCCAGCAACAGCGGGTTGCCCTCGCGCGCGCACTCGCCATTCGGCCAAAACTGGTGTTACTCGACGAACCCTTCTCCTCGCTCGACGCGAGCCTGCGGGTCAGCATGCGCCGCGACATTGCACGCGTACTTGCGGAAACGCAAACGCCGTCCATCATCGTGACGCATGACCAGGACGAAGCACTGTCGCTCGCCCATCAGGTCGTGATCCTCGATGAGGGTCACGCGCTTGCCCAGGGCAGCCCTGCAGACCTCTATCGGACGCCGATCAGTGCGGCCGCTGCTCGCTATCTCGGTGATGCCAACTTGCTGCCAGCGCTCGTCGACGCGGGCGTCGCTCGTTGCGTGCTGGGCGCCGTGCACGTGGGAGCGGATATGGCGAGCGGGCCGGCCACCGTTCTGGTGCGACCCGAGCAACTGCGCATCGGGACTGCGCCGATGCAGGGCGCGGTGCCGGCAACGATCGGCAACGTCGACTACTACGGCCATGACAGCCTCGCCGAGCTGACCCTCGACGACGGCACGATGGTGACCGCGCGCCTCACCGGCAGCGCCGCAATTGACAGCGCCGCATTCAACAGCGTCGGGATCCGACGGGGCGACCGTGTGTACGTCCAGGCCATCGGCGACATGGTTGCCTGGCCCCAGAGGGCAGACGTAGGGCCCGAGCGCTAGCGAACGTCTGCAGTTCGTAATATCCGCCTGCATGCGTTCGCCGGTTCCTCCGGTGAGACTGGAAAGTCTGCCGCGGCCTACGTCGTGTACCTGGTGATGAGTGGCAGCGGCACGGTCTCCGTGGCGGTGAACGGCGCGGCGACCTCGACGATCGCGGTCACGGGCGGCCCAAGCTCTACACGCTGGTGAACGGCAACTCAGACCTGCGCGCGATCCTCACCCTCAGCGCGACTCCCGGCGTCCAGGCCTACGACTTCACCTTCGGCTAATCGGGGCCATCGTGCCCTGGTGTCGGGTATCTATCTGATCAATCCCTCGCCAAAATGACCGCTTTAGGATAGTTTGTTCCTCTTACGGGGGTCGACACGTTTGATCTTTGTGACTGGACACCATGGCTCGCACTGCAGACGTCGTCGCGGCCATCAAAGACATGATCCTGGCGGGTGAGTTGAGGGCCGGCGATCGGCTCCCGACGGAGAAGGACCTCGGCGCCCAGCTCGGCGTCTCACGCGGTCCGCTACGCGAGGGCGTGAGTGCGCTTGCCGCGATGGGGGTGCTAGACACCAGGCAAGGCGACGGCACCTACGTGACCAGTCTCGAGCCGGGCCTGCTGATGGCGCCGTTGAGCTTCGTCGTCGATGTGCACAACAACGGTCGGGCTCGCTCGTTCTTGGCGGTGCGCCGCGTCCTCGAATGCGAGGCTGCGGCGTTAGCCGCGATGAACATCGACGCCGAAGGCCTGGCAGCAGCCGAGCGCGTGCTGGCCGAAAGTGAGGCGGCAGCGCGGCCGCCGGTAGACATCGATCGCTTCTTCGTAGCAGACATTGGGTTCCATCGCGCCGTCGCGGCGGGTGCGGGGAATCCAGTGCTGGCCGCGCTTATCGCGACTCTTTCAGGTCGCATCGCGCGAGCCCGGCTGGTGCGCACGGTGGTCGACGAAGGCGCGTTGGGCCGTGCTGTCGCCGAACATCGCGCCGTGCTGCAAGCCATCGCCGCACACGACCCCGAGCGCGCGCGGCTACGGATGGACGTGCATCTCGCCGGTGTCGAGGATTTCCTGCAAGGCTCGCCGTCAGATGTGCTCTAGGCGTTAGCGCTGCGAGGTTGTGCCGACGCCCGTCCTTGATCGCGTCGAGGCGCGGACGACGAGATCGGGCTCGAGTCTTGGGATTCTTCGAGCAGGAAATCGGCGGCAGCCTTTCCCAGCAGGTGTCGCGGGTGCTGCACGGACTACCGCACATCGTTGGCGGCGGTTCGCGCCAGGCCTGCTTGTCACGTCAAGGCCGACGCATGCGTGGTGCCCGTTGTTGCCGGCCCGGTGGAAGCAACTGCGATCGGGAACGTGCTGGTGCAGGCCCGCGCCCTTGGCGCGCGACAAAATGGCCCGCCTCGCGAGGGACGCGTTCGACCTCGTTGTCGAAGCGCCCGATGCAATCGTGGCAAATGAAAATCAGTGACTACGCGACGTCGCGCTTGCGCGCATTCTCCCCGAATATTGCTTCGAAAGCCTCGTCGCGGAATTGCCGCGAGAGCTCAATAGCGAGTTTGTCGTCATCGGCACCAATGGCCGCATTGATCTTCTCGGCGTAGGCCTCACGAATCGCTGCAATCTCCGCCTGCGTGCCCTCGTCCTGCGACATCATCAGGTCGTCAGTCGCGTCGTATGTCATATCGTTCGTCATGTCGTTCGGTGTCTCTTTCATCGTTTGAGGCCCTCCTTCGTTGCTCAGCCCGAGCTATCACTGTGCCATCAACATCGGCAGCCAAGGGCCGTGCACGCGTTACCAACGGGAAAAAACTGTGTGACATTCCCCGCAAATAATCGGCCCCAGTTGTTCATCATTAGCGGTGTCTCAAATGGCTGGTAATTCGCTTGCGGAAATCGCAGCCACACGTGACGTGGATCTCATTCAGACGGCGGAGCGGGGATGCCGGCGATGACCAGTTCCCACGCACGGTCGAGTCCGGCTGCTACGCAGCCATCGACCACGGCGTCGGCGCCCAGCGCGCTCGTCTTCACGGTCGGGAGTACCGGCGCCATGGTGGCGAGGTTGGCTTGTACGGCGGCCATGAACCCCGGCGCTTGGCCGATGCCGCCGCCAAGCACGACGAGATCGGGGTCGACCACCGTGATGACGGCGCATACCGCCTTGGCGACCAGCAATGCTTCCTCGGCGACGACTGCCGCGGCGGCGCTGTCGCCCTGCGATGCGGCGCTGAACACCTGTTGTGCCGAAAGCGCATCGGGTACGCCCGCCCGGGTAGCCGCGCGCACTACTGCAGCTGCGGTCGACGCGGCCTCGAAACTGCCGCGCTGGCGAGCGTCCTCGACATCGGCGCCATGACCCTCGGAGAACGGCATGTAACCGATCTCTCCAGCGGCACCGTGCGCGCCGCGATGAAGCTTGCCGCCGAGTACTAAGCCCATGCCCAGACCGGTGCCGATTGAGATAAAGGCGAAGCTGTCGACATCCCGCCCGTGGCCGTGCGCCCGCTCGGCGAGTGCTGCAACGTCAATATCGTTTTCGACCATGACGGAGGACCCGAACGCCTCGCGAAGGTCGACCAGCACGGCGGGGGAGTCCCAGCCGGGGAGGTCGCCGGCCAGCGCCAGGGCATCGCGCTTCGGGTCGTAGACGCCGGGGCTCCCGATCACCGTCTGCGTGATGTCGGACGCCGCGAGGCCGGCTTCTGCGAGGAGCGCTTTCCCTAGCGCGACGAGCTCGACCACCCGCCCATGGCCTTCGGTTGCCGTGGATCGAGGCGAGGACTTGCTGCGAATCGTCCCGGTCAGGTCGGCGATCGCACCGCGCAGGTATTCGCGGCCGACGTCGAGGCCCAGGACGAACCCGGCCTCTGGTCGGACCTCATAAAGGATCGCTGCGGGTCCTGGCACGCCGGTGCGGGTGCCGGCAGCGCGGACCAAACCGGCCCGCTCGATATTGGCCAGCGCCAGCGACACAGTCGGCTTCGAAAGCCCGGAGCTGCGCGCGAGGTCGGCCCTCGAGAGCGGCCCGTTGCGGCGGATGTGGTCGATGAGAACCTTCTCGTTCATCGCCCGGATCAGTTGGGGTCGCGCGGCGGAAATCCCGCTAGCTGCCGCAGCCAGCACGGTTGGATCACGCACGGCGTCACTGCCGACAAGCCTCACGTCCCGGCCCCTTCTAGGTGCGGCGATCGTACTCAAGCTGTTACACGCGAGTCTTGCTTCGAAACAATCGGTAGGTTACTTTCCTAACAATCTTACCGCCTGAGGCCCTCTAGGGCTCGCCGATACTCGGGAGGCCGCAGCGTGACGCAGTCGCCCGTAGTGCTCGGTCTGGATTTCGGCGGCACCAAGATTGCCATCGCCGTCTGCGACCTTTCGGGTAACCGGGTGGGCGAAACGGTGCTAGCGACGCAAGCCGCGGCGGGCGCTGCCAGCGCGTTCGATCGAGCCATCGTGGCGGCGCGCGAGTTGTTGGCCGCCGCTGCGCACGACCGCGAACTCGTGGCGGTGGCGGCTGCGACGTTCGGCATCCCGTTCGACGACCGCGTCGAGCTGGCACCGGCGATTCCGGGCTGGGAGACATTCGCCTTCGGCCGCGAACTACGCGCAGCCTTTCCCGGCGTCCGGCTTGCGATGGCTACGGACGTCAAGGCGGCCGCACTCGCCGAGCTTCGCTGGGGCGCGCTCGCGGGTTGCGACCCGGCGATCTACCTCAACCTCGGCACCGGCCTCGCCACCGCGATTGTCGCCGGCGGCGCGGTCATAAAAGGCGCGCACGGCGCAGCGGGGGAGATCGGCTACAACGTGCGTGAGCCGGCCGACATCGGGAAGTCGCCCGCGGAGCGCATCACGCTCGAAGACGTTGTCAGCGGCAAAGCCCTCGTAGCGATCGCGGACACCGAGTTCGGCGCAGAAACATCGGTCGCAGAGATCTTCGACAGGGCAACTGCAGAGCCTGCGGCCGCACGCATCGTTGACTCCTTTACTCGCGAGCTGGCCCAGCACGTCGTCAACCTGGCGATCGCGGTGGATCCCGCGCGCATCGCGGTCGGCGGCGGCCTCGCACGGTCGTGGGCAATCATCGCGCCTCGCTTGCGTCAGGCCCTCGATGCGGCAGTCCCGTTCCCTCCTGACCTGGTGCTCGCCCAGTTCCCATTCGACGCTCCGCTCATCGGGGCGTTGGCGCTGGGTGTCGAGGCGGCCGCGGCCGTGCTCGGCGAGGAGGCGCTCAGGTGACAGATGTCGACCCATGTTGTTTCGTCCCATGTTTGACCGCACGGACAGCACGCGCATTTCCGGACAGCAGGGCTGACAGGCACGGTGCCTGCCACACAACCAGTGAGGGGCTAACACGATGAGGCGAATGAAAGGTGCCGCCATCGCAGTGACGGTCGGCCTGTTGGCCGCCGCTTGCACCAGTAGCGGTCACAAGAGCAGCCAAGCAACTTCATCAACAGGGCCGTCGTCATCGCCGCCGAGTGTAAGTGCGCCCGCAGGCTCGACCCCGGCGGCAGCCAGCAGTGCGGCCGCGAGCACGCCGGCGAGCAGCGCACCTGCCAGCGGCGCACCGGCGAGCATCGCGCCCGCCTCCCACAAGCAGGGTGGGACGGTGACGATCTCTAACGAATCCGGCGCGACGTGGACCTGCCAATTCAATCCGTTTAACCCGGCCGTCAGCGGCCAAGCGGACGGGTTTGTCTACGAGCCGCTGGTCTACGTCAACTCGCTCAAGGGTGGCGCCGCGACGCCCATGCTGGCGTCCAGCTACACGTGGAGCAGTGACGGCAAGTCGATCGTGTTCACCATCCGGGACGGCGTGAAGTGGAGCGACGGCCAGCCCTTGACGGCTGCCGACGTCGCTTTCACCTTCAACCTCATGAAGAAGGATGCCGCGCTCGATCTCTATTCGTTGTGGACCGGAGCCGGACTGCAAAGTGCAGTCGCGAGTGGTAACCAAGTGACAC
>DASRZB010000342.1:0-2849 GCA_035653855.1 Acidothermaceae bacterium
GCCGCTCGCGAGGTCGTCGATCTGCTCGCCGTCGGTCCACCGACCGGTCGAATCCCAGCCGCCCGACGTCCGGTCGACGCCGCCACCGCCGACTCACCGGTTCGCTGGCTACTAGCGCACGCCCTGCTGATCGCGGTCGACGATTTCACCGTCGTGCTGCCGCGTGAGATCGCCTTGCAGGTACGCGGCGGGCGCGCGTTCAGTGCGGTCGAACTTGATCCGCCGGTAGCTCACATCACCAAGCACAAGCAGGCGGACGTCGATGCGAGCGCAGCCGGGCAGGCGTTCACCGCCGTCCGGCTGGTCGAAGCATTGCTCGAACGGTGGGGGATCGAACCGCCCGGTGTGTTGCGGGCTGGCGGCGTTGGGGTCCGCGATTTGCGCCGCACCGCACGCGATCTCGAGCTCGACGAACGGGCAGCTGCGCTGCTCATTGAGGTGGCGCATGCCGCCGGACTGATCGCTCCCGACGGAGAGGCGGCTGACAGCTGGCTGCCGACCACCGGCTATGACCTCTGGCTGGCAAAGTCGGTCGCCGATCGGTGGGTGATTCTCGTGAGTGCCTGGCTGGTGACGACGCGGGTGCCGGGATTGGTCGGTCGTCGTGAGCTGCCATTCATCCGCGCGAACGCCGACCCCGACGCGCCCGAGCGACCGCAGCCGGCCGCGAACGCACTCGGCGTCGACCTCGATCGGGCGCTGGCGCCCGTCGTTCGCCGCGAGGTCCTCGAGATCCTGCTTCGAGTTCGCGCGGGCGAAGCTCCGACGGCCGAGTCGATCAACGAGTCGCTGCGCTGGTCGTGGCCGCGACGCGGCGGTCGGCTGCGCGACGACCTCGCCGGCTGGACGATCGAAGAGGCTGAGCTGCTGGGCCTGACCGGTCGCGGCGCACTGGCGTCCTTCGCGCGCCCGCTGTGCGCCGGCCTCTACACAGCCCCGGCGTCAGACACCGGGTCGGACGTCGGGGTGGTGGCCGCAGGTGAGGATCCTGCGGCGGTGGCTGCGGCACTGCTCGACGAGCTGCTGCCGCGGACGCTCGACCACGTGTTATTGCAAGCCGACCTCACGGCGGTCGCGCCGGGACCCTTGGAAAGTGATCTGGCTCGCGAACTCGCGATGACCGCCGACATCGAATCAACGGGTGGCGCCACCGTCTTTCGGTTTAGCGACACCTCGATCAGGCGCGCGCTCGATGCCGGGCGTAGCGCGGCTGATTTGCATGCGTTGCTCGCCGCTAGGTCACGCACTCCCGTTCCGCAGCCGCTCAGTTATCTCATCGACGACGTAGCACGACGGCACGGCCGGATCCGGATCGGGCTCGCAGGTTCCTACGTTCGCTGCGACGACGATGGGCTGCTGAACGAGGTGCTTGCCGACCGCCGGGTCGAAAGCCTGCGGCTGCGGCGGTTAGCGCCATCCGTTCTCGTGAGCCCGCTCGCGCCGGAGCGGGTCGCCGAACGGCTGCGCGAAGTCGGCTACGCCCCCGCAGCGGAAAGCCCCGATGGGGCGTTGCTGCTCCGCCGTCCCGATTCAGGTCGAGCCCCTTCACGACCTCGACCGCTTCGACGCCGCCCTGAGCTCGCGACACCTGCCGCCTCGGTGGTTTCTGTCGCGATCAAAGCGATTCGCGGTGGCGACCGTGCGGTGACATCAAGTCGCGGCATTGTGGTGGGCGGTGCGATTTCGGACGTCGTGCCGCACTCGGCGTCCACCGAGACCCTGGCGATTTTGCAAGACGCGTTGCGGTCGGGTCGCGCCGTCTGGATCGGTTACCTCAACGCCCAGGGTCAGGCGAGCAATCGCATCATCGAGCCGCAACGTCTGGCCGGTGGGTATCTGACCGCATTCGACTATCGGCGTGACGAACCGCGGACATTCGCGGTGCACCGAATCACCGGCGTTGCCGAATTGACCGAGGGCGAGATCGACACCGTCACCGACACCAACGACCGCGCCGACGAGACAACACCTGGGACAATGGTCAAGTGACCGACGGACCCCTGATCGTGCAATCCGACAAGACACTTCTCCTTGAGGTTGAGCACGAGCTGGCCGGGGAGTGCCGGCGGGCGATCGCGCCGTTTGCGGAGCTCGAACGTTCTCCCGAGCACGTCCACACCTATCGCCTCACCCCGCTCGGCCTGTGGAATGCACGAGCCGCCGGGCACGATGCCGAGGAGGTTGTCGACGCGCTGCTGAAGTACAGCCGTTACGCAGTGCCGCATGCATTGCTGATCGACGTCGCCGAAACGATGGCGCGCTACGGGCGACTGCAGCTCACCAACGACCCGGCGCACGGCCTCGTGCTGCGCTCGGTTGACCGAGCCGTTCTCGAAGAAGTGCTGCGCAGCCCCAAGGTTGCGCCGATGATCGGCGTCCGGCTTGATGACGACGCCGTCGTCATTCATCCGAGCGAGCGCGGTCACCTCAAGCAGGTGTTGCTCAAGCTCGGCTGGCCGGCCGAAGACCTCGCCGGTTACGTCGACGGCGAGGCACATGCAATCGCACTGCACGAGGACGGCTGGGCGATTCGGCCCTACCAACTCGAGGCAGTCGAGGGCTTCTGGCACGGCGGCTCTGGTGTCGTGGTGCTGCCGTGTGGTGCAGGCAAGACGATCGTCGGTGCGGCTGCCATGGCGAAGGCGCAGGCGACCACGTTGATCCTCGTGACGAACACCGTTGCGGCTCGTCAGTGGCGTCACGAACTGCTGAAGCGCACATCACTCACTGAAGACGAGATCGGTGAATATTCCGGTGCCAAGAAGGAAATTCGGCCGGTTACCATTGCGACGTATCAGGTCATGACGACTCGCCGCAAAGGCGTGTACGCGCACCTCGAACTCTTTGAC
>DASRZB010000343.1:0-5287 GCA_035653855.1 Acidothermaceae bacterium
CGGGTGCACGACGCTCACGCCGGCGATTACGAGGGCGCGATGGAGGTCGTCCGGCAGTCGCTCGCCGAGCTCGACGCCGCCCGGGCGCATCGCGATGAGATCGTCGTGCCTGCGGTGTTGCGGGCTGCTCACGAGCGTATCGACGACGCTTTGGCCCGCGCTGCTGCGGCGGCGACAGCCGTCTACCAAGCCCGCTTCGAGGCGGCCGGAGGTACCTACCACGCGGAGTCAGACCCCGAGGTCGCGTTGTGGAAGCGGCACATGAACACCTCGCTGACGCTCCGATCCCAGCACCAGTTGTCGCAACTCGATGACGGAGGCGCTCTGCGCGCAGTGCCCCTGGTAGGCGCCGCAGACGCTCACGCGCGCACCCGCGCGGCGTTCGGCCCGCATCAGGCCGGGGTCGACTTCGACGTGCATCTCGATGCTTCCACGTCCGCCTGACGGGGATCTCTTGAACCGGACCGAGAATCGGACAGTGTGTCGTTTGGCGAGCTTTCCCGGCTATAAGACTATTTCAATGCCAGTATGTCGTGGAGTATCCGTAACCGCTCGCAAAGGCCATACGAGCGCGATTCAGTCGTCGGAGGTGCCGTGACCGCGGGCACGCATCAAGACACCGCGCATCAAGAAACTGCGCACCAAGAGACTGAGCGCCAGCATGCCCGGCACCAGCAATGGCGGCAGGAGCCTTTTGGGAACTCCCGGCTGGCCGCGCTGCTGAACGCCATCGCGGCCGTCGTCGCGGAGACCGACACCGGCACCTTGTTGCGGATGGTCGTCACCGCCGGAGCCACGCTGGTCGACGCCGACTATGGCGCGTTCGCGATCCTGGGCGCGCAGGGCGATGTGGTCGACCTGGTGGCCCACGGCGATGGTTTCGATGACGCGCAGCGGCTCGGGCTGTTGCCGGAACGGTCGGGACTGCTAGCGAAGCTGATCAGCGCGAACGGCGTCATGCGTCTCGACGACGTGACGTTGCATGCAGGCACCGTGGACTTCTCCCCGCGACATCCACGGATGGGCGCATTACTGGGCATGCCCATCACCACCCGCGGCGCGGTGATTGGGGTCCTCTACGTGACTCGCGCGGCCGGCCGACCGGGATTCAGCAGAGCGGATGAGGCACAACTCCACGCCCTCGGCGTCCAGGCTGGGATCGCCCTCGCGAATGCAAGCGCCTTCGAGGTCGGTCGCCGCCGAGAGGACTGGCTGGAGACTCTGACTGCCGTCGCGACCGGGCTGTCTGCCGGCCGCGATCTTTGCGACGTCCTCCCGAGGGTCATCGGGCAGGCCCGGGCGATTGTCGATGCAGACTTCGCGGCTCTTGCGCTGCCGACCGACGACCCCGAAGTTCTCACGGTCCAGTACGGCGACGGCACCGATGCGGCGCACTTGATGGGCTCACGGTTGCCGGTCGAGACGTCGCTGACGGGCAAGGTGCTGAAGACCGGCAAGATGGTCGAGATCGTCGATTTGCACAATGACTCGCGCGTTGCCGCGAGCCATGAGGGCAGGTATCTGTTCGGCCCTGCGTTGTTCATCCCAGTCGGCCCGCCGTCCGCGGTCCGCGGCGTGCTGGTCGCATTCAACCGCTCGGGCCGGTCGGCGTTCGATCGTCAATCGGTCATGATGCTCAATGCATTTGCGGCGCAGGTAGCGGTATCTCTTGAGCTCGCCGAGCACCGTCGCGACGACACTCGGTTGGCGTTGGCTGAGGATCGCGAACGCATCGCGCGCGACTTGCACGACGTCGTGATCCAACGTCTGTTCGCGATCGGCCTGACGCTTGAGGGTGCGAGTCGTTCGATCGTTGAGCCGGACGCCGGTCAGCAGGTCGTTCGTGCGGTCGACGAACTCGATCAGACCATCAAGGAGATCCGCACCACCATCTTCGGACTCCAAGCGTCGGCGGGTGCCGACGACCCGAGCCTGCGCGCGCGGATCGTCGCGGTGGTCGAACAATCGCTGCACGCATTGGGTTTTGTGCCCTCGTTGCGCTTCGACGGGCTCATCGACACCATGGTGCCCGACCGCATTTCCGATCAGGTGGTCGCGGTGCTGCGGGAAGCGTTGTCCAATGCCGCGCGACACGCGCGGGCCACGCATGTCGAGGTAATCCTCGCGGTGAATCGTGACCACGTCACGCTCATCGTGGACGACGATGGCGTGGGTATCACCGACACCGGACGTCGCAGCGGGCTGCGCAATATGGACGTGCGCGCGAAGGCGAGCGGCGGCAGTCTGCTGCTGACGAACCGCGAGCCCTCCGGCACTCACATTGAATGGCGCGTTCCGCTGAACCGGCGGGTGTTACCCCGCTAGAGGCCGCGCCGCCAGCGGGTGCGCGTCAGTGCGAGTCCTCGCGCGCGTGCACTCTGCTCACCATGACCGCAGCCTGAGTGCGGCGCTGCATGCCGAGTTTTCCGAGCAAGCTGGACACATAGTTCTTGACCGTCTTCTCGGCAAGGAATAGGCGCTCGCCGATCTGCCGGTTCGTCAACCCTTCACCGATGAGGTCGAGGATGCGTCGTTCCTGGTCGGTCAGCGCAGATAGCGGATCCTCAGCCCGGGTGCCCGTGCGCAATCGTTCCATCACCTGGGCCGTCGTGCCGGCGTCGAGCATCGACTGTCCGCTTGCCACAGTGCGGATCGCATTGACCAAATCGCCGCCGCGGATCTGCTTCAGGACGTAGCCGGACGCCCCGGCCATGATGGCCTCGAACAAGGCCTCGTCATCGGCGAACGAGGTGAGCATGAGGCAAACGAGCTCGGGCATTTGCGAGCGCAGCTCACGGCACACGGTCACCCCGTCACCATCAGGCAGTCGGACGTCGAGCACGGCGACATCGGGTCGCAATGACGGAACAGCCGCGAGGGCTTCGGCGGCGGTCGACGCTTCGCCAATTACGGTGAGGTCGGGTGCGGTCTCGACCATGTCGCGCACCCCGCGGCGCACGACCTCGTGGTCGTCGAGCAAGAACACGGTGATCTGCCTACTGAGTTGCGTGTCGTCGGCTTGCTGGCTCATTCGACTTCCCCAAGTCCGGCGCCCCGCTTGCGCCACTAATGGGACACCCTACGAGGTTTGGGTACTTTGCGAGGTCTGATGGACAAATTCATTCCGGTGTCAGATGACCGCCCACTGCCGGAGTGTGCCCAGGAGCCCCGCGCTCAACTGACGTTTCGCGACGTCCGCGAGTGGTACCCACTCGACGTCCAGTGCATCATCACCAGCGACGGCATCATCACCAACAGGGGTGACCCGAAAATCCTGGATCCGGTAAGTGACCTCGTTCGGGCCGGGCCGCACCACCTCGCCGACCAACTCGCCGACCTCGACGGTTAGCCCGGTTTCCTCGGCCATCTCACGGACCAGTGCCTCGCGCGCAGTTTCACCGGGTTCGACCCGACCGCCTGGCAACGACCAGCGGCCGCGCGACGGCGCGTGCCCGCGCCGGATCAGCAGCAGGGCGCCGTCGCGCACGGCAATTGCACCGACGGCAGCGATCTCAGGCATCGCGCAAGCCTAACGATGGCCTGCGATGCGTTAGTCCATATGGACCAATTTGTCCTTGATCTGCAGGGATCTCTTGACGACGCACGCCATTGCGGGCCACGGTCGACGTACGGAGGAGTCGACTGAGGCGGAGGCTCGCAGGTATGAAGGACGAGCCAACCTGCCCTCGTTGCGGCGGCGCAATTCACCCACCCGGTATTTGGACGAGCGACTGGAATTGCGTCGAGCACGGCCCGGTGTATCCGTTGCAGCCGGCCGCGAAACAACCGGGGCCGGAGTGTCTCGAGCACGGGCGAGCCCACGCGAAGGTCCCGTTGTGGATGCCATCTCCACTACCTACCGGGTGGGTCGTCACCGGATACACCCACGCCGGCGATGAGCGCACCGGCGCAGTTGCCACCCTGGTCGGCTGTTCTGGCCCGGCACCGCTTGGCGGCGCCGCCGATCTGGTGCTCATCGCGGAGTCGCTCGGCGTCGGACTCGGCGCCAGATTGGCCGGCCTACCCGGTCCCGATCCGGGCGACGGTTTCGACGATGGTCCGGCACACGCCAAGCTCGATGCCGCGGGCCACCCAACAGCGATGTGGAACATCGACGTGGGTCCCGATAACGCCGTCTACGTCGGGGAAGCCAAAGGCGCCTGGATTTGGGCCATCCTCTGGCCATCGGCCGCGGGCGTCCTGCTCCTGGAAAACCTCGGTCTTGACGACCTGGTCGAACGCACCGAGGTCAGCCCTGGGCACCTCGGTCTCGACCTTCCACACGGAGCATTGATGCCCAGGCTCGCCGGGCTCACGGCCGCTGCGGGCGGGCTGCGCCGATAGCCTGGGGCCGGCTGGTCGGCCGGCCATCCGACGTCGACGATGAGGACGGCGCGAGCCCGCATGCGGATCGACCTCCACGTGCACAGCAACGCCTCCGACGGCACCGATCTCCCGGGCGACCTCGTCCGCAAGGCGTGGGCACTCGCCCTCGACGGTGCGCCTCTTGACGGCATCGCGCTGACCGACCACGACACGGTCGCTGGCTATCGCGATGCCGAAGCTGCATTGGACGCACTCGTCGGGCGCCCCGAACGTCGTTTCGTCGTCGTCCCCGGAGTCGAGATCTCGTGCATTCTCGGCGGCGTCAGCCTGCACCTGCTCGGTTACCTGTTCGACCCCGCGAACCCACCGCTTGCGGCCGAGTTCGAACTGTTGCGCACCGATCGAATCAGGCGCGCAAAGGCGATGGTCGACAAGCTGATCGAGCTCGGCGCTCCTGTCGCGTGGCAGCAGGTCAGTGCTATTGCAGGGGACGGCGCGGTGGGTCGCCCGCACATCGCCCAGGCACTGGTGGACGCGGGAGTTGTTGCCGACATTCCTGCTGCGTTCGTGCCCGAGTGGATTGCCAATGACGGGCGGGCCTACGTCGAGAAGTACTCGCTGAAACCCGCGCGAGCGATCGCCTTGGTGCGAGACGCCGGGGGAGTGACGGTATTCGCGCATCCAGCGGCGTCGTCGCGTGGCGATGTCGTAGACGAGGCGGCGATCGCAACATTCGCGGCAGCTGGTCTTGATGGGCTGGAGGTCGACCACCCCGATCACGACGATCCGACCCGAGCGCGGTTGCGAACAATCGCTTACGACCTCGGCCTGCTGGTCACCGGGAGCAGTGACTACCACGGTTCGGTGAAAGCGGTCCAGATCGGCGCGAACACCACCGACCCGGACGTCTTCGACGCACTTATGCAGCGTGCGCACGGCAAGGTGTTCAGCCGATGAGCGG
>DASRZB010000344.1:0-4453 GCA_035653855.1 Acidothermaceae bacterium
CGTACCACAAGCGGCGTTCGCACCCGCGCGGCCGGGAACTCAGGGTGTTCGATCGCCAGCGATTTGATCAGCACGTCGCCGGCGTTCGATGCTTCGTCGAGACGGTGTAGCACGGCGTCGTTCACGATTGCACCGAGCATGTTGACAGCACGAGCCGGGTCACCGAGCAAGTCGTCGAGCGCGGCACCGACTGCACGGACGACATCGACGACGGTGGCACGCCCACTGTCGGTGTCGATGCCGGCGCGGGGGATGAAGATGGTCTGTGGTGTCGTGCACATCTGGCCGCTGTACAGCGACAGCGAGTACGCGAGGTTCGCGGCGAGGCCTTTGAGGTCGTCGGTGGAGTCGAGGACGACGCAGTTCACGCCAGCCTTCTCGGTGAAAACCCTGGCTTGTAAAGCATTCGCCTCAAGCCAGTTGCCGTACAACGTCGAGCCGGTGTAGTCGATGACGCGCACGTCCGGGTGCGTCGCCAGATCGCTCGCGAGGGTCTCGCCGGCGCTATCGACGGCGAGCGTGATCAGATTCGGGTCGAAGCCGTACTCCGTCAGCACGTCGCGAGCCACGCTGACCGTCAGAGCCAGCGGCAGAACAGCGTGCGGATGCGGCTTCACGATGACGGGGTTGCCGGTGACGATGCTCGCGAACAGGCCTGGATAGCTGTTCCAGGTGGGGAAGGTCGAACAACCGATGACGAGTGCGACCCCACGAGGCACGATCGTGTACGTCTTGGCGAGCCGCTGAGGCTCTCCTTTGCCGCGCGCCTTCTCCCAACTCACGGACGCGGGCACTTGCATCATCGCGTCGTAGGCGTACGCGATCGCCTCCAATCCACGTTCGTGTGCGTGCGCACCACCTGCCTGGAACGCCATGACAAATGCTTGTCCGGTCGTGTGCATCACGGCGTGGGCGAACTCGAAGCTGCGCGCGTTGATCCGGGTCAAGGTCTCGATGCCGATCGCGGTCCGAAGCTCCGGGCCTGCATCGCGCCAGGCGGGCATCGCCTTCTTGGCTGCGCTCACGAGCTCATCGACGCCGTCGGCGTGCAGGTGCGGGTAGCTGATGTCCAGCGGCATCCGGTACGGCGGTACCTCGGGCGCAATCAAGCCGTGCGCACCCGGCGTCTGGATCGGAAATGTCTGGTGCAGCAGGGCGTCGAACGCCGCTCTGCCGTCGGGTGGCGCGGCTTCACCCCAAATGCGGGTGGACGGCGATTCGGCGAACGCCGCGAAGAAGGCGCGCGTCCGCACGGCCTCGCGGGCCTGCGCCAGGAGCGCGGCGTGGGTCGCAATCAGTGCATCAGGATTGGACATCGTGGTGAGCGCCTCCCGCGTGTCTTGCGCGCCCGCAGCGCGAGCGGCCACCGGTAAGGCTAGTAAACCGAACGTTCGGTCGAGACGGAAGCACGAAACCCGATCGAACATAGGCACGTCATGGCGAGGACGCCGCCGGGCTCGACGGCGGGCTCGACGGCGGGCTCGACGGCGGGGTCGAGGCTGGGTTCGACGCTGGGCTGGACGCTGGGCGCGGTGGCAGCAGGAGTTGTTCGTAGTCGCCATTGACGAGGGGCCGGCTCACGAGCGTGCCGTCGGTGAGCGGCACGTCGGCGGGCACTCCGTCGAGACTGATCTGCACCGCGTCGATCCCCGGGAAACCGACAGCGGTCATGACGACCTGCGCAGTGGCGAGAATCTGCTCCTGCCCGCGGATGTCGCCAAACGTACTCGCGAGGTCGATGTTCGCAATCGAGCCGCTGAACGTCACCCGGTTCAGGATCGGGTTCGTGTTAATCGCCGTGACCAGCCCAGACGCTGTCTCGGCGTCCGTGGGACCTTGCAGCAGACTGCGCAGCAGTGCTTGCAGGGTCGACGTCTCATCCGCAGGGCGATGGACGACGACAAGCACCCCGTTGCGCACCAGGTAGATCCTCGAGGTCGACACAGGTTGAGACGTCGAGGGTGGTGGGGTGTTCCTAGGTGACAGCAGCTCGGCGGGGATCGCTCGGCTTGGGATCGACGTGGCGTGATCTTGTACGCCGACTCCACAGCCCGCGAGCAGCAAAGTCACGAGACCCACGGCCAGGGCAATGCGTCTCATGACTGCGCGGGCAGTTCGATAGCGAAGCGCGACCCGCCCCCCGGTCGAGCCTCGACCGATACCGTTCCGCCGTGCAGGGCAACGTGCTCCGCGACCAGGGCGAGTCCTAGCCCGACTCCACTGCCTTCGGCTCGCCGGCCGCCACTTCCTCGGCTGAATCGATCGAAGATGCGGGTCCGGTCGGGCAGCGGAATGCCTGGTCCGGCGTCGTCAACCTCGAAGCGCACGCCGCCACCGGCGGAGCGGCACAAACCGATGCGGACCACGCCACCTGCGTAGCGATTCGCATTCTCGACCAAGTTGGAGAACACGCGTTCCATCCGTCGCTTGTCGATGCCCACGTAGGCTGAAACGGCGTCGGCCGAGATGTCGATCGGGGTCGCTGGGCAGATCGCCGCGCCCAACCGTGACAGGAACTCGGCGGCGAGCACGTCGTCGATGACCGGAGTGGTCGCTCCGGCGTCGGCGCGAGAGATTTCCAACAGATCCTCGACCAGCTTGTGAAAGGCCCTCATTTCCGAACGCATGAGTTCGAGCGCTTGCCGTTGGGATGACGTCCAGCCTGCGGTGTTCCGGTCGAGAACGCTGAGGGAAGTCGCCAATGTAGTGAGTGGAGTGCGTAGCTCGTGGCTGACGTCGGAGGCGAACCGCGCGTCTCGGGCGATTCGCATTTGCACGGCGTCGACCATGGCGTTGAATGCTTCGGCGAGGCGCGAGAGTTCTCTGTCCTCAGTCGCGCGCAGGCGGGTGTCGAGCTTGCCGCCCGCGATCTCCCCAGCCGCCATCGCAACGTCGCGAACTGGCTGAAGTGCGCGCCTGCTTGCCCAACTGCCGAGGAGCGCCCCGGCGGCAGTGGTGATCAGTGCCGCCACGCCAAGGGAGGTCGAGAGGATGCGGAGGGTCGAGTTGAGCTCGTTCAGCGAGAAGACTTGGATATAGACGGCGTCGGCGGCGCGGACTGGGACGGTGACCGCGATGGCTGTCGTTCCGCCGTAACGAAATCGCTGGCTGGCAGCAGCGCCGGAGAGCGCCTTGGCGGTGAGGTCTGGTGGGAGTTGCGTCGGACCGAGTCCGACCGAAGTCCCGAACCAGCTTCCGCGGCGGTAGATGAGCGAATCGGACTCTGCACCCGAGGGCAAGGTAGCGAGGAATGCGGTGATGTCGACGTTGCTTGACCGAACCTCCGAGCGCACAAGGAGCGCGTTGGCCAACGTCTGATGTTGCGCAGAGGATTCGCGCTCACGAAGCAAGTAGCTGCGGGCCAGGCCTAGCGCCAAGATCGCCATCGTCGAGGCGAGCAGGAACGCGCCGACGCTGAACACGAGGGTGACTCTTGCCCGCAGACCTAGGCGTCGCGGAAAGCGTTGCGACGTCACGGCTGCAGCTTGTAGCCGAGCCCTCGAACCGTCACGAGCAGCTCGGGCTGGGACGGATCGACTTCGATCTTCGTTCTCAGCCTCCGCACGTGCACGTCGACGATTCGACCATCACCGAAGTAGTCGTATCCCCAGATGCGCTCGAGGAGCATTTCGCGGCTGAAGACCCTCGATGGCGCTGCCGCGAGTTCGCACAACAGCCGAAATTCGGTCCGTGTCAGGTGAATTTCGGTGCCAGCCCTGAGCAGCACGCCTTGATCAGGACGAAGCTCGAGGTCGCGCACTTCGATCACCTCGACGGCGGTGGCGCTGGCGGGGCGGGTGCGGCGCCGCAACGCGCGGATCCGCGCGGCAAGCTCCTTCATGACGAACGGTTTGGTCACGTAGTCGTCGGCGCCGGCTTCCAGTCCGGCCACAACCTCGTGGGTGTCCGCGCGTGCCGTCACGATGATGATCGGGACGTCGCTAGTGCGGCGTAGCTGCCGGCAGCATTCGAAACCGTCTATGTCGGGAAGCATCACGTCGACCAACACGACGTCCGCCCCGTCGATGCCGAATAACGCCAATCCCTGCGCGCCGGTTTCGGCCTCTACGACGTCGTGTCCTTCGTCTTCGAGTGCTAGTCGCATTGAGGCTCGGATCCGATCGTCGTCCTCAATCACCAGGATGCGCGACACATGCCTCCGTCGTAACCAGCCGAGCCCCGCGGGATGCCCAAGCCTACGGCAGCACCTCGCTCGGGTCGACCACGTCGTGCCCCGGCAAATCCACAAAATTGGCTGCCTGACACCCGCGGTACGCAAGCGTGCGCCTCCGATTGTCACGCAACTGCAAACAATCGGACAGGGGATTTGTCATATCGGGCGGGCAGGCTCAAGGGTGTTGATTCGCAAGCGTTGAGCTCAAGAGATGGAGCAACCAGGCATGCAGAATTCGATCATGAACCGGTCCGATCTCATCTTTCGGTTCGACGTCGA
>DASRZB010000345.1:0-6373 GCA_035653855.1 Acidothermaceae bacterium
CAAGGCGCTGACCGGTGCCGCGTTGATCAGCTTGTCGAGCCTCGGCGACCTGCCGTGGTGGGTGACGGTCGTGATCCTCGCGCGCGAGATCGGCATCACGCTGGTGCGGTTCTGGGTCATCCGCCGAGGCGTGCTCGCAGCCAGTCGCGGCGGCAAGGCCAAGACTTTGCTGCAGGTGGTCGCGATCGGCCTTTACCTATTGCCGCTCACCGGCCCGTTGGCGTCTCTTCGCGCCTACCTGATGGGTGCCGCCGTGATCATCACGTTGGTGACTGGCGGTGACTACGTCGCCCGCGCGATCCGCTTGCGTCGCGCCACATCAGGCCGAGCTGTTCGCCCTGTGGGAGACGACCTGCTCGGCACCCGTGCGACGCCCGGCACGCACCAGTAGCGCGCGTGAAGGCGGAAATCGTCGCGATCGGCACCGAGCTGCTGCTCGGCGACATCGTCAACGGGAACGCAGCATGGCTCGGTCGTGAGCTGGCCGACATCGGCATCGACGTCGACCTCACAACGGCGGTCGGTGACAACATCGGGCGCATCAGTGTCGCCGTTGGCCGGGCATGCGAGCGAGCCGACGTCGTCGTGCTGACCGGCGGTCTCGGACCCACGCAGGACGACCTGACCCGCGAAGCGCTGGCCGAACTGGCCAGCGTCCGCCTTATTCGTGATCCGCAGCTCGAGGCGGCACTGCGCGCGCGCTACGTCGCGTCCGGACGGATCGATTTCCCCGAGAACAACTTGCGGATGACCGATCGCCCCGAGGGTGCGTCGGCATTGCCGAATCCAGCTGGCACCGCGCCCGGTCTGCGCATGACAATCGGCTCGCGCGAGACGACGGTGTACGCGCTGCCCGGCGTGCCGCAGGAGATGCGAGAGATCTTCACCGCGTGGATTCGCCCCGAACTTATCGAACGTGCAGGGCCCGGCACGATCGTGTTGTCGCGACAGCTCCACACCGTCGGCGTGTGGGAGTCACAGGTGTCGCAGGCCCTTGCCGACATCGATGCCGCACTCGCCGCTGCGGCAAATCCGACGATCGCCTACCTCGCGTCGCAAGGACAGACGCTCGTGCGGATGACGGCGAAGGCGACTACCGAGACGGCCGCGCGCGAGCTGATCGCCGATGTCGAGACGCGGGTGCGCGCAGCACTGGGCGACGTGATCTACGGCGTGGACGACGAGACGCTGGAGTCCGTCGTTCACGACCTCTTGCTGACGGCGGGCGCGACCGTGGCGACGGCAGAGTCACTGACCGGTGGGTTGCTTGGCGCCGCGCTGAGTTCGACGCCAGGAGCTTCGGCGACCTACCGCGGCGGCGCGGTGCTGTATGCGACGGAATCCAAAGCCGCGGTGGTCGACGTCCCGGCTGCACTGCTTGCCGAGCGCGGCCCGGTGGATCCTGACGTTGCCGTAGCCATGGCGGACGGCGTCCGGCGCGCCTTCGACGCGACCTACGGTCTCGCGACGACGGGTGTCGCAGGCCCGACGGAGCAGGACGGCAAGCCGGTGGGAACGGTCTACATCGCCCTGGTCGGCCCAGGTGATCTTCGTGTGGTGCAGGAACTGCGGCTGGCCGGTGGGCGCGACCGGGTGCGGCAGGGGAGCGTCCTGACCGCGCTCGACGTGGTGCGCCGCCAGCTTTCCGGGCTGCCGCAACGTTGACTTCCAGGTGCCGGTTCGGCCCTGGAAGGGTCGGCGTGCTTACACTGTTACTACACATGGAACGGATCGGAACGGAAGATCAGTCGAGTTGCGCGTCCGGCATGCCGATGACACGAGGTACGGTAACTCTCACGGTTTCTTGCACGGCTTGTTGGACGGGACGAAAGGCGGGGAGGGCACGATGATTCTGCTGCGCAGACTGCTCGGCGATGCGTTGCGCCAACAGCGCCTTGCCCAGGAACGCACGCTGCGTGATGTATCCGCCGGCGCCCGCGTTTCCCTTGGCTACCTGTCCGAGGTTGAGCGCGGGCAGAAGGAAGCCTCCTCAGAACTGCTCTCGTCGATCTGTGACGCACTTGGGGTCCAACTGTCGACGGTGTTGCGAGAAGTCAGCGACGAACTCCACGTCCTCGAATCCGCGGGTAGCGACCCCGCCGTCGTCCCGATGTCGGGCGTGGCTCACGGCGCCACCGCACGCACCGTCGACCACCAGGTCATCGCCGCCGCTTAAGCGGCGTCCGGCTGGAGCCGTAGTCGAGGCTTAGACTTCGGCGGTGGCCACCTCCACCGCATCGACCGACCCGTCTTCGGGCGATGGCGGCTCCGACACTGCGAATACACGCGGCACTCGCAGCCGTGCGGGCAACGCGATGGGGCGGGGGCACGAGGCAGCCTTGCGGGGAGCGCTGGCCGCGGTCGAGAAGTACGGAAGCCGCAAGGCCACGATGGGCGACATCGCCATGCTCGCCGGGATTGCCAAAGCCACGCTGTACAACCACTTCAGAACCCGAGACGACGTGTACCTGGCAGTCGTCGCGAATGAGGTCGCCAGAGTCGCTGCAGCAGCGCGGACGAAGCTGCCGGACGGACTCGATGGTGCCATCGCTGAAGCTGCTCGGTTGATCGGTGAGCATGCGGCGATCCGGAAGATTGCCGTTGACGACCCGGCCGCACTCGCCACGCTAGCGACGGCCGGCGACGGTCTGGCCTGGGTCGCGGCTCGCGCGGCGATTGCTAGCGCGTTGTCGGACCGCGGCTACGTCGACTCGCCCGCCGCGGTCGACCTGGTACTGCGGTATCTCGCAAGCCAACTGCTTGTGCCATCAACGGCAGAAGCCCGTACGAGCGCAGCAGCGTTGCTTACGAGCGCAGTCGCGGCGCAGCAGCCACGCGAGCCGGAACCGGACCCGGTTGACAACGAGGACACCAGTAGCTGATTCGCCCGTCGTCGCCGTGCGAATCAAGCTGAACCGCCGCGCCGCAACGACGGCACGGGCGGCCTGCACGGTCGTAGACCCACGTGCGCCTGCCTGCGCGTGTGTCGCCGGTGGTGACGTGGTCGTAACGTTCGCGATTGGCCGTCAGCAGCCGGTGCGCGAGGTGGACAACACCCGCCAGATCCTTGACCGCGCCGACCGGCGTCCAGGGTGAAATCCCACGCAGGAAACAGATTTCCGCCTTGTAGACGTTGCCGGCACCGGCCAGATTCCGCTGGTCGAGTAGTGCCTCACCGATAGCGCGGTCGGGGTCGAGGAGCAGGCGCCGGTTAGCCTCGTCGGCGTCCCAATCTGGACCAAGCAGGTCGGGGCCGAGATGTCCGACAAGGGTGCCTTCCGCGGAGGTTGGTACCAGCGCAACGTCGTGAACACACCAGCCCACCGCCGTCCCCGATGTGTTGGCTAGAACGACGCGCACATGGTCGTCGGGATCGTGCACGCGATAACCGGCCGGATGGGTTCGCCAACGGCCGTCCATGCGCAGGTGTGTGTGCAATGTCAGGGTCGCGGGCTCGAGTCGGATCAGCAGGTGCTTGCCGCGCGGCACGACGTCGACCACGCGCTGCCCGACAAGCTCAGCTGTTGCGAGGTCGGCCATTCGAACCTCAGCGTGCGTGAGCACCTGGCCGGCGAGGGTCGCGCGAAGCGTGCGCGCTGTGAGCCACACGGTGTTGCCCTCGGGCATCGGTCACCGATCCGCGAGCATGCTCACGAGCGCAGCCGCAGGCCACGAGGAGTTGCGCGAAAGCCCGCCGCCTCCAGTGCGGCGCCGAGTGGAGAGTCGAGCACCGATCCGCCGTCGGCTCGCTCAACGTCGAGTCGGCCGAGCCAGCCGTCGTGGACCGCCAGTGTGAGCGCTTCGACGGCAGTGCGCATGAAGAGTTCGGGTGACGCCTCGGTGCCGTCGGGCTCGAACGACAGCAAGGTTTTGCCGCCGCGCTCGACGTAGACGGCGAGCGCACCGTCGACGAGGACGACGAGGGCACCTGCTTTGCGCCCGGGCCGATGGCCTTCGCGCTCGCCTTGCCGCGTGGGCCAGGGCAGCGCTGCCCCGTACGGGTTGGCCGGGTCGGTGGCTGCGAGCACGATCGCGCGCGGGGTGTCGTCGGCGCCCGGCGGCGTGCCCGTGCGCAGCCGGTCGACTGCGCCCGGGGAAGCGAATTGTGCAGCCCCCAGTCCTTCGACGAAGTAGCCCCGCCGGCAACGACCAGCTTCCTCGAAGGCAGTCAGCACCCGATAGACCGCGGCGAATCCGCCGGGCACGCCCTCCGCCTGCACCGCGCCCCGGGTCAGGACGCCGTAGCGATCGAGAAGCGTCTCGGCGAGCGCGTGCGAGCGCCTCGTTTCGTCTGTCACCGGTGCCGGCAGCAGGCTCCAGCGGCCGCCGACGGTCGGCGGGCCTGCGCGAGTGGGCATCACCGGCCTACCGCGCCGAGCGGACGGCGGTCGCGAGTGACGCACGGCCCGACTGGTACCCATCAGGACGCGCAGCGGGGCCAGCGAGTCGTTGGTCACCAGACCCGACCAGACGAGCTCCCACAATGCGCTCGCCAACTCGCGATCATCGGCCGAGCCGACCCGGTTGGACAGCTCACGGAAGAACCTCGCGCCACCACCGCTTAGCGCGTCGAGCACCTCGGTGTGCAGCGGTTTGGACGGCGCGTCGGGGTCGCGGACCGGCATCAGCAGCGGCGCGGACTCGGCCGGGTAAAGGGTGATCCACCCGTCGTTGCCGGGCAGCGAGCCGCGACCGGCCCACACCACGTCGCCGCTGATTGTGAGTTCGTCGAGCATGGCGGGCGTGTAGTCAGCCACTCGTGATGGCAGCACGAGTTGTTCTAGCGCGGATGCGGGCAGAGCCGCACCTTGGAGTTGTTCGACGGCACGCAGCACGCCGTCGACTCCACGCAGCGGGTTGCGCGCGTGCTGCCATGCGGGCAGGAAGCGCCCGAACGTTGTTGTCGGGACGGGCTCAACTTCCTTGCGGAGCTTCGCCATTGAGCGGCGCCGAATCGACCGCAGTACGCCGGCGTCACACCACTCGACGCCCGAACCGCCTGGTCTGAACTCGCCGCGTTTGATTCGACCGCTCGCCGTCAGCCGCTCGAGCACGCCGGTGACGATTGCCGTGCCGAGCCCGAAGCGTTGCGCGATGTCGGTTGATGTGAATGGCCCGTGGCCGCGCGCGTACCGCGACACCAGATCGCCGAGTGGGTCATTGACTGACTCGGTGAAGACGTCAGGAATGCCTACAGGCAAAGGACTTCCGAGCGCGTCGCGCAGACGACCAGCATCTTCAATCGCCGCCCATCGCTCCTCGGCGGTGATCCGGATGCGGATCGCGCGACGGGTCTCTTCCAGATCCGCAAGCCAGCGGGGGGTCGCCCCTCGATCGACGGCCTCTGCGGTCGAGAGCGGACCAATGAGGCGGAGCAGATCCGCGACACCTTCGACATCGCGGGCCAAGCGGTCGGGCGCGAGGTGCTGCAGTTCTCGTTCGATCTCGTCGATCGCGCCGGCGTCGAGCATCTCGCGCAACTCCGCCTGGCCCAGCAGCTCACCGAGCAAGACGCTGTCGAGCGCGAGCGCCTGTGCGCGGCGTTCTGCAAGCGGCGCATCGCCTTCATAGATGAACGCCGCGATGTAGCCGAACAGGAGCGACCGCGCGAACGGCGACGCTGTCGGCGTTTCGACGTCGACAAGACGTACCCGCCGCGCTTCGATGTCGCGCATCAACTCAACGAGACCAGGAACGTCGAAGACATCCTGAAGACATTCGCGCATGGTCTCGAGCACGATCGGGAACGACCCGTATTCGCTCGCAACCGTCAGCAGTTGTGCGGAACGCTGCCGTTGTTGCCACAAGGGCGTGCGACGATCGGGACGCCGACGAGGCAGCAGCAAGGCACGTGCGGCGCACTCCCGGAACCGGGCCGCGAACAACGCCGAGCCGCCGACCTCACGGGTGACCGCGTCGTCGACTTCGTCGGAGGCGAGCAGGGCGAGTTGGGCGGGCGGGGCCTCGTCGGTTTCGGGGATGCGCAGCACGATGCCGTCGTCGGCATGCATCGTCTGGACGTCGACGCCATAGCGTTCGCGCAATCGCGCGCCGATCGCGAGCGCCCAGGGCGCATGCACCTGGGCGCCGAACGGTGAGTGCACGACGAGTCGCCAGTCGCCGAGTTCGTCGCGGAAACGCTCGACCACGATGGTGTGATCGTCGGGCAGCTGGCCGGTGGCTTCGCGTTGTTCGTTGAGATAGCCGAGCAGGTTTGACGCAGCCCATTCATCGAGGCCGGCTTTGAGTAGCCGTGTTGTTGCGGTGGCTGGGTCGAGGCTGGCGAGTTCACGCACGAACGCACCAAGCGCGCGGCCGAGTTCGAGCGGACGGCCGAGCGAATCGCCGTGCCAGAAGGGTAATTTGCCCGGCA
>DASRZB010000346.1:0-7642 GCA_035653855.1 Acidothermaceae bacterium
ACCAAGTTCTGTGGACCGCAAAGAATCCGAAAAGTTCTTTCGTCAAAGGCCTTGCGGGTCGTTCCCAGGACCGCTAGAAATCTCCCAGTCACCGATCAAGGCGGCGGTTCCGGAAGGTTCCGGGGCGAGAAGCAGAAGGAAAGTCGCGGGCAACCGTAGGCAACTTAGGTGGACCGACCTGGCGCGTCAGATCGAGAGGAACGACGAGGGGCGACCCAAGTCGAGCCACTCGAAGTTGAGCTTCTGGGTTCGGTCTCTGAAAGCTTTGCAGAGCGCGGGGCGACTCGAGTTCGGCAGAGTCTGATGAGTTCCGGATCGTGGTTCAGAAACCTCGGTCCGAGTTGGTCCGCAGGGCAACTTGTAGACCATCGCGGCGGAGGCGGTCGAGCCGCGAACGTCACCAGCGATTGGCGGCCGGTCGGCCGCAAGGCTGATCTAAGTGAGGCCCCTCTATCTCGTAAATAGAGGGGCCTCACGCTTTTATCGATCGTGTCGCAATTGCCGGTGACGGTCGAAGCGACACGCCGAGCGCACATTCTCTCGTCCCCGCCCAAACTCGCAGAGCGTTGAAGCCCAGCGCTCGTTCTTGCGAGCGCTGGACTTCAGCGGTCTCAAGGGTGGCGGGTCGCCGCGGCGCCGCAGCCTTACGGGGCGACTGAGACCCCGAGATTCGCCCGAACCCATTCGACGATGCGCTGCGTGCTCGCGCCGGGAGTGAACACCTCGGCGACCCCAAGAGCCTTGAGCTCGGGAATGTCGGCAGCGGGGATGATGCCACCGCCGAACACGACGATGTCCGAAGCTCCACGCTCACGCAGTAGATCGAGGACGCGCGTGAACAGCGTCATGTGCGCGCCGGACAGTACGGAAAGACCGATCGCGTCGGCATCCTCTTGCACGGCAGTCGCGACGATCTGCTCGGGAGTCTGATGCAGCCCGGTGTAGATCACCTCGACGCCGGCGTCACGCAAAGCGCGGGCGACCACCTTCGCGCCGCGGTCGTGCCCGTCGAGACCAGGCTTGGCCACGACGACGCGTACCCGGCCCGCGTCCGGCATGATCTCCACCTCCCTGCTGACCGCCTGCTGACCAGATCGAGCCGCGTGCACGTAGATCGAGCGTATTCCTCGCGCCGGTTCATCGACCGATCGGGCGAAGCTTTGAGCTCACCCGAGCGCCGGGATTAGGGTCGGGTTGGCCGATGCCGATGAATGCGGATGGGATCCCGGTGAGCGGATGGAATCCCGGTGAAGGGTGGCGATGAGCGACGACGTGTTCGAGGACGTTCTCCTCGCTGCCCAAGAGGGCGACGAGAACGCCTTCGCGCAGTTGTGGCGGGCGCTGAACCCGCCCGTCGTCCGATATTTGCGGACACTTTCGCCGTCCTCCGCGTCCGACCTGGCGTCCGAAACCTGGGTCCAGGTGATCCGGAACCTCTCGAAGTTCGCCGGCGGGGAGCCAGCTTTCCGGGCCTGGGTTTTCACCATCGCCCGCAACAAGGTCCTCGACGCGGTTCGCCATGATCACCGCCGGCCACGTTCATCGAACGACGACGCAGCGCTCGACCGGCTGCCCTCGCAGGACGATACAGCCCAGCAGGCCATGGACAACCTGAGCACGGATGCCGCCTTGGCCCTGATCGCCTCGTTACCGCGGGATCAGGCCGAAGTGATCATGCTCCGCGTGGTCGCAGGCCTCGATGCGAACGCCGTAGGCGTCATCCTCGGGAAGAGCCCAGGCGCCGTCAGAGTCGCGGCGCATCGTGGGCTGCACCGCCTCCAGGAGCTCGTGGGCCGCCCGCCCGTCACCCTTTCGGCCCAGCCACGAGGGATCCCAGTGACATTGCCAGCTCGCCCAAGAGGAGCCCTGTAACGCTGTGAACGACGATGACGTTTGGGGAGGTGAGATGCCAAACCTGCCTTTCTGGCGACGCCACAGCGACCAGACCGACGCAGAGCAGCTAGACCAGCTGCTCGACGCCGGCCAGTTCGATGCGGCCGCCAATCCCGAATGGCAGTCAGTGTCGGATGTGTTGCGGTCCGCGGCCGCAGCAGCTGAGCCTTCAGAACTTGCCGGCGAGACGGCCACCTTGGCCGCCTTCCGGCGGGAACGAGTGGGCATTCGACACCGTCGTCCCCAACCCATCGCGAGGTACAAGACAGTGATTGCAAACCGGTTCTCTACTCTGCTCCCGGGACGGATCGCGGTCGGCTTAGCCGCCGGCGTGGTCACGCTCACTGGCGCAGCCACGGCCGCGTACGCGTGCGTCCTGCCTGCCCCCATTCAGTCCTTCGCCCACACCACCATCGGCGCCCCACGACCCCCAGATCCCAAGCTGAGTGTCGCCGCGGTCGACGCCGCCAACTGGAAGGACCACCCAGCGAGCGAGAGCGTCAGCGCGACCCCGACTCCGTCCGTATCGGTGTCGCCGGCCAGCGTGACTGCATCGGTGACTCCCACCCCGACCCCTTCACAGTCGCCGGTGCCGGAGATCGCCAAGAAGCCCGTTCTCGACCCGGCGCAGCTTGCGGCGGTTGAGGCGTTGGTCGATTACCGCCTCTGCCAGAGCTACACGACGCTCACGAAGATAGGAAAGACCCTCGACCCGAAGGCTCTCGCCATCCTGGCGAAGGCTGCTGGCAGCACGACGCCAGCGACGATCACCGCCTACTGCGCCGCACTCCCGGTGCCGCCCAACCCGTGCCTGGCACAGTCAGTCCCGACGGCCAGCCCCTCCCCGAGTGCGTCGCCTAACACCAAGAACGACAAGGACATCAAGGGTGGCGACTGGTGGCGCTGGTGCGGCATCTGCCCGCAGGCGACCGCTTCACCGACTGCGACGGTCTCGGCCACGGCAACTGCAACCCCAGGCGTGAGTTCGCTTCACCGGTTCCCGTTCCCGTGGTTCTGGTGCGGCGACCGTGACCCCAAGGCCAGCCACTCCGCGAAGCCGACCCCGTCCGTCAAGCCAACCCCGACCAAGACGCCTTTCCCAGGCAACTGGTGGGGCGGCGGCTTTGGATTCGGCAAGGACGGTAACGGTCAGGGCAGCAATGGCCAGGGCGGCAATGGTGCGGGCACCGGTGGTGGCCAGCGTGATGGCACCCCAATGCACGCGGTCCAAGGCGCCAACACCGGACAGCACCACTAATCCTGCGCGCCGGATGAAATCAGCCCGGCTCGAGCGACTTCCTCCGGGAGCCGCCCGGGCCGGGCGATTTCTTTGCCCTAGAGCTTGACGAGGGGGGCGTAGCGCAAGACGAAGGTCTTGGCGCCGATGGTCGCGCCGAAGTCGACCTTCGCTTGGGCGTTGTCGCCGAGCCCGGAGGTCGACACCACGGTGCCGAGGCCGAAGCTGTCGTGGCTGACGCGGTCGCCCGGCGTCAACGACGGCACTGGCCGATTGCCGACACCGCTGGGCCGAGCAGGCGCGCCGGGCAGCACGGCCGCCGATGCTCCCGCGTACGACCGCCCGCCCCCCGTCGGCGTGTACCGAGCTGGCGCCGAGCGCTTCCAGTCGACCAACGCGTCGGGTACCTCGTCGAGAAAGCGGGACGGCGGGTTGTACGACGGTGCTCCCCACGTACTGCGCTGCATCGACCTGGTCAGATACAGCCGCCGCTGCGCGCGGGTGATCCCGACGTACGCGAGCCGCCGCTCTTCCTCGAGCTCCTTGGGTTCGGTAAGCGACCGCATGTGCGGGAACACGCCGTCTTCCAGCCCGGTCAGGAACACCACCGGAAACTCGAGACCCTTCGCGGTGTGCAGCGTCATCAGTGTCACGACGCCGCCGTGTTCGTCGTCCTCAGTGGGGATCTGGTCGGCATCCGCCACCAACGCGACCTGCTCGAGAAAATCCGCGAGGGTGCCACCCGGCGTCCCCTCCTCGAACTCACGCGCCACCGTCACGAGCTCGCGCAGGTTCTCGACCCGCGACTCGTCCTGCGGATCGATGCTCGCCTCTAGCTCGGCGAGGTAGCCGCTCTTCGTGAGCACGGCGTCCATCACCTCAGACGGCGGGTGGGCCTCCGCCATCAGCCGCAATTCGTCGAGCAACTGGGCGAAGTCCTTCACCGCGGACAGCGAGCGGGTCGCGATGCCGTAGGCCTCGTCACTGCGTTGCAGCGCCTGCGCAAAGGTGATGCGCTCACGAGCTGCGAGTGCCTCGATACAGGCTTCAGCGCGGTCGCCGATTCCGCGGCGCGGGACATTGAGGATGCGGCGCAACGAGATCGTGTCGTCGGGATTCACCAGCAGCCGTAAGTAGGCGAGCAGATCGCGGACCTCCCGGCGTTCGTAGAACCGCACGCCGCCAACGACCTTGTAGGGCAGCCCGACTCTGATGAAGATCTCTTCGAAGACACGAGACTGCGCGTTAGTGCGGTAGAAGATCGCGACGTCGCTGTAGGCCGCGAGCCCGAGATCGTGCAGCCGGTCGATCTCCTCGGCGACAAAGGAAGCTTCGCCGCGCTCATCGTCGGCGACGTAGCCACCGATCTGCTCGCCGTCGCCCGCATCGGACCACAGGTTCTTCGCCTTGCGACCCTCGTTGCGGGTGATCACCGCGTTCGCCGCGCTCAGGATCGTCAGCGTCGAGCGGTAGTTCTGCTCGAGCAACACCACAGTCGCGTTCGGGTAGTCGCGCTCGAACTCCAAAATGTTGCGGATCGTCGCGCCCCGAAACGCATAGATCGACTGGTCTGCGTCGCCGACGACGACGAGTTCAGCGGGCGGGACGTCGGATCCGGCCCGCACGAGATCGCCGTCAACCGTGCGCTTCTCCTGCTGCGACACAGCGCCGCCGACCAGCTCGCGGACCAGCGTGTACTGCGCATGGTTCGTGTCTTGGTACTCGTCGACCAGCACGTGCCGAAAGCGACGGCGATAGTGCTCGGCGACGTCGGGGAAAGCTTGAAAGAGGTTGACCGTGACCATGATGAGGTCGTCGAAATCGAACGCGTTCGCCTCGCGCAGCCGTCGCTGGTAGGCGGTGTACGCCTCGGCAAGCGTCTTCTCGTGGCTGTTGTTCGCCTTGCGCTCGTAGTCCTCGGGGTCGATGAGTTCGTTCTTCAGATTCGAGACCTGCGCGTTGAAGGCACGTGGCGGGTACCGCTTCGGGTCGAGGTCGAGCTCGCGGCACACCAGCGTCATCAACCGGTGCGAGTCGGCGGAGTCGTAGATCGAGAACGTCGTGGTGAACCCGAGCCGCTTGGCGTTCTCGCGCAGGATGCGTACGCAGGCCGAGTGGAACGTCATCACCCACATGACCTTCGCCCGGTTGCCGACCATCGCGGCAACGCGTTCTTTCATCTCACCGGCGGCCTTGTTGGTGAACGTGATGGCCAGAATCTCGGTCGGCGCAACGTGGCGCTGCGCGAGCAGGTAGGCGATGCGACGGGTCAGGACTCGCGTCTTGCCGGAGCCCGCACCTGCGACGATGAGCAGCGGACCCCCCTCGTGCACGACGGCCGCGCGCTGCTGGGGGTTGAGATCGGCAAGGAGCTCTTCGGTCTGCGCTGACATCGACCTTGAGTCTACGGAGCCGAGCGGACACCCGCGGGCCCGCACAGGCGCTCGCCTAGGATGGCGTCCGTGCCCATCGAACCCATACCGGACGCCCAGATCGAACGCGTCCTGGTCATCACCGCCCACCCTGACGATGTCGACTTCGGCTCCGCGGGCACGATCGCGACATTCACCGATGCCGGCATCGAGGTTGTCTACTGCATCTGCACCGATGGCGACGCCGGCGGCTACGACCTCGAGTTTCCACGCGATCAGATCGCACCGATTCGGCGGGCCGAGCAGATCGAGGCCGCCAAGCGAGTCGGCGTCCACGACGTGCGTTTTCTCGGCTATCCCGACGGCAGACTCGTGGACAGCTTCGAGTTGCGCCGCGACATCAGCCGGGTGATCCGCCAGGTGCGGCCACAGCGCACACTCGTGCCGAGTCCTGAACGCGATTACACCCGGGTCGGGCGCAGCCACCCAGACCATCGCGCCGCAGGGGACGCGGCACTAGACGCGATCTACCCCGACGCGCGAAATCCGTTCGCCTACCCTGAGCTTCGAGTCGACGAGGGCCTCGAGGCTTGGGCCGTCCCTGAAATCTGGGTCATGGGCGGGGTCGAGGGCCATGATCTGCACTACGTCGACGTGACCGACACCTTCGACCGCAAGATCGCTGCTCTCAAGGCCCATGAGAGCCAGACCGCACACATGGACAATCTCGAAGAATTCGTTGGCAAGTGGCTGACGGCGAACGCCGAAGCCGCCGGATTGCCCGTAGGCCGAAAGGCTGAATCTTTCTTGGTGATGTCTACGCCCTGACGCTGCCACAGCGTGAAACAGCGTGAAGATGCGTGAATCCGAGCACCTTGGGTGCTCGCTGTCAGCTATTTCCCAGGTTGCCCTCCGATGCTCTTTATACGGGGGCAGCCGGTGAGGCAGTCCGAGACATCAAGCCAGACGAGGGAGATCCGCCCAGATGAGTTCACCTTTCGGACCGACGCGCGGCGCTGGTGAGCCAGCAGCTGAAGAGTTGGTCGTAGGCACACCGAAGGCTCGCCGCGGCACCACCACTGCTATCGCTTTGATCACCGGCGGGGCAGTTGTCGGGGGCATTCTGGCCAGCACGCTCGGCGCCTCGGCGTCCTCCAACAACGTGTCCTCGACTACGCCGTCAGCGGTTACCGCTGCGGTGTCGAGCTCGGCTCCAGCACCTTCCAGCACCGCGCCAGGCACCAAGAAGGCTCGCCCCGCCTTCGTCGCACCGCTGACCGGCAAGGTCACGGCCGTGGGCCCTGACAACGTCACGATCGCGACGACGGCCACCACGTCGACGCCCTCAACCACAAAGACTTACAGCGTCACGAGCACGACGCATATCTCGATCAACGAGAACGGTCCCGGCGCCCTTACCGGCGTCAAGGTCGGTGACACGGTCTCGTTTCGCGTCACCACAACCGGCGGCACTGTTCTCGCCGATCTGCGCGATGGCGTAGGCCCGGCTGGCGACTTCGGTGGCCGTCGCGACCGCGGCCCCGGTGGCCCCGGCTTCGGCGGCATCGTCGGCGTGGCGCCCGAGACGGGCACCGTCACCGCTGTCGGCACCGACACGGTCGGCATCAAGACCAGCACTGCGACGACCACCTACAGCGTGCCGAGCACGAGCCACATTCTGAAGGCCGGTACCGCTACGCCGACGCTTGCCGACGTCAAGGTTGGTGACACCGTCTTCTTCACCGTCACGGCCAAGGGCGGCACCGTCATCGCGAACCTCTTCGATGGCAAGCTTCCGGCGATCGCGGGTCACGCAGGCTCCGGTGGTCCTGGCTTCGGGTTCGGCGGCCGCATGGGTGACGGACCAAAGGCTCCGGCAGCGTCGGCGAGCCCCACGACAACCGGCACGAACACCTAAGCCCTGCTGTAGATCGACCTGATCGTGAGCTGCTTCGCCGGCCCCTCGACGTCCCACGTCAGGCGAAATCCGTTCGGTGAGATGACGGTCCAGGATCCGCTGTAGATGTCAGGCGCGCAGCCGTGCACGAAGGTGTCGCCGCCCGACGAAAGGTCCGCGCTGTGAAAGAACCTGCCGTCGTCGAAGGCGACGTCAACAACGCAAGTCAGAGAAGGCCGGACG
>DASRZB010000347.1:0-6755 GCA_035653855.1 Acidothermaceae bacterium
CAAAGGGGGCGGTCGGCGGCAGGTAAGCGAGTACGTCGACAAACGTGTTCGGCGTACCTGTTGTCGCAACGGTCAGCGAGCTGATGTAGCCGACAAGCACCGGAATAGTCAACGGAAACGCGAGGCTCTGCACCTGTTCTTGGCGTTCGACGGTCGACCCGGCAGCCGCATATACCCAGCAGTAGAAGGCATAACCGAGCACGAGCCACAGCAACGCGGCCAGGAGCGTGACCGGTCCGGTGCCGTGCAACAGGTCGGACCCCACGGCCTCGGACAATCCCAGTGCAACTGCGACCAGCACGCTCGCCTGGGCGGCGGCTACCAGCCCGATCCCGAGCACCTTGCCCCCGAGCAGTTGCGCTGGACGCACCGCCGCCAGGAGAACCTCGACGACACGGCTGGTCTTCTCCTCGACAACGCCGGTCAGGATCCAGGTGCTGTACTGCCCAAGCATGACGAATACCAGGACCAGTGTGACGACGGACGCAGGCGAGTGCTTGTGGTGCGCGATGCTTGCCGGTTTAAGGCCGACCAGCGACACCGGTTTCGCATGGATGATGGCGTCGGCTTGAGCCGCACTCAGCCCGGCAGCCTGGAAAGCTGCGGCGGTTCCGAGGGTCTGGGCAGCCGCTCCCGCGAGTTGAGCCGTGGTGGAGGTGTCGCCCGCGCTGATCGCCGTCGCCACGACGACCTGCTTCGCATCGACGATCAGGACATCGACGTGGCCCGACCGAAGGTCGGCATCGGCAGCCGATGGGTCGGGCTCGGAGACGAACGTCATGGTCGTGCCGATCGCGGTGGCACTTGCGAGCACCGCGGTCCGGAGCGGTGCGGACAATGTGCCGACAACGCCAACCCGCTCGGGCTCGCTCTTACTTCGGGTCAGAACCGGGATCACGATGGCGGCGATCACTACGAGCAGGATGATCGCCGTTCCGACTTGGAACACACGTCCCCGGATCCGTTCGCGCACTTCGCGTTGCGCCACGAGACCCACAACGCCGAACACACTCACCAACACGGACCGCCGCGGCGGCTTTGTCTGGAGTGGCGCCTGGGACGGCGTCGACGGCACGACGGGTTCTCGGTGACGCCGGAAACGAAACGTCACCCGGACCGCGATGAACACGGCCACAACCGCCAAGATGATGACCGGCTTCATGCCAACGCCTCGCGGAAGACTTCCGACAGACGCCGACGCGCGAAGCTGAACTCGCTGACGCGCCCAGCCGCCATCGCCGCCTTGAGCACGACGTCACTGTCGGTTGACTCATCGAGAACCAGGCGGGCCTCACCACCATTGATCTCGGACACATTGACGCCCTCGACCTTCGTGGCCCACCGCGCATCACGATCGCCGTCAACGCGCACGACCAACCTGCGCGGGCCACTGGTAGCCAGATCGTCCACGCGGCCGCTTGTGACGAGCTTGCCGTGGTCGATGATCATCACCGACTCACAGAGATCCTCGACAAGGTCGAGCTGATGGCTGGAGAACAGGACGCAACATCCTGCGGCTGCGCGCTCGACGAGAACAGTGCCGATGTCATCGATCCCGGCAGGATCGAGTCCGGACAACGGCTCGTCGAGCACGATCAACTCGGGCTCGTGCACGAGAGCGGCCGCAAGTTGAACGCGTTGCTGATTGCCGTGCGAGAGCACGTCGACCTTGCCACCGGCCCGATCGGCAACGCCAAGACGCTCGAGCCACATCTTCGTCGCCACCTGTGATTGCCTTGCACTCAAACCGTGCAGCCGGCCCATGTACTCGACCTGATCCCCGACGAGCATCCCTGGGTACAGGCCGCGCTCTTCCGGCATGTACCCGAACCGACGTCGGGTGGTCTGGTCGATCTTGGCGCCATTCCACCTGACCTCACCGGAGTCGAGATCGGTCAGCCCGAAGATGGCACGCATCGTGGTCGTCTTACCCGCGCCGTTCGGGCCGAGGAAACCAACGACCTGGCCCGCTTGCACAGAAAACGAAAGACCATCGAGGGCAACGACCGCTCCATACCGACGAGTCAGCCCGTCGATTTCGAGCAGTCCGGTTTCAACAGCCACCCGCATCCCTCGTTCGTGTGCGTCATCGCACCCTCAACGAGGATGCTCGGCTCACACGCTAGTCCGACCCGTCACAGCGGTTGCGGCGCAGGCTCGCAACCCGCGCAGACTTCGATCGCGACCTTCCCACAGACGGCTCGCGAACTCAGCTCGGTAGCACGATGCCGAGCGACTCCATGTACAGCCTCGCGGCGTCCGATGCTTCCTCCGGCGGGCTGCCGCTCTCGCGCGCCGTCATGTACGCGGCATACCAATCCCACCAGTTGTGCGGCGGGGCAGCCTTCTCGAATGGGTCATGGTGCTCGGCGGATTCTCGCAACAGCTGCGCCAAGCTCGCGACGTCCATCGTCGGTTCTCCTCGTCCGAGTCGATCAGCCCACCGCCGATTTACGGACCCCAGGGGGCAAAATAATACGGCTGACAACGAGAGGACGTGTAGGCGATGGACATGAAGCTTGAGGTCGCGGTGATACCCGTCTCCGATGTCGACCGCGCCAAGGATTTCTACACCGGGCTCGGGTGGCGCTTGGACGCCGACTTCGTCGCCGGCGACTTCCGGGTTGTACAGCTCACGCCACCCGGCTCGCTGTGCTCGATCATCTTCGGAAGCGGCGTCACGACGGCTGCGCCCGGGTCGACCCAAGGCCTGCAACTCGTGGTGACGGACGTCGAGGGGGCGAGGTCTGAGCTCGCCAGCCACGGCGTCGACGTCAGCGAGGTCTTCCACGACGCCGGTGGAGTGTTCCACCATGCGGGCACGCAAGAGCGACTGTCGGGCAGAGACCCGAACGGCAAGAGCTACGCATCCTTCGTGTCGTTCAGCGACCCCGACGGCAACAGCTGGTTCGTGCAAGAGATCACGACGCGGCTGCCAGGTCGCTGAGTTTCGGCTCACGTGCACCGCGTGCACGAAGGGGTTGACGAGTCGTTCACCTAACGGTTAGCTTCGATATAACCGTTAGATCGGACGGAACATGCAACAGGAAATTGTTCTGGCCATGCTGGCGAAGGAGCCTTCGCGGGCATTCCAACTGAGGTCACGTCTTGACGATGCGCTCGGCCCACTCGCCGAAGGGCTCAATGCCGGTCACATCTACGTGACTCTCGGCCGGCTGGAGAAGGCCGGACTGGTTGCGGTCACCGGAGCCGATGCAGCGAGCGAGCGCGCAGACACCAAGGTGTACCGGCTCACGCCGGCCGGCCACGAACGGGTGTCGGAGTGGCTGAGCGAAGTGAGTTCGCCAAAGCCCGACCTCGCCGAGTTCCACTTGAAGCTCATCGCTGCTGCAGCGGCCGGGCTAGCTGACCCGATCAGCATCGTCGACCTGCAACGCCGCGAACTGCTGCGGCGGCTGCGCGACGTCCAGCAGGCAGCAATGGCAGAGCCGGATCACTCGGACGCCGGGTTGGTGCTAGAAGGCATCGTCCTGCGGCTTCAAGCAGACCTGCGGTGGCTCGAGTCGTGTGAACGCGTCTGGAGTGATCGAGGGAGCAAGCGATGAGCGAGAGTGTGCTGTTGCGCGCCCGCGGGTTGCGGAAGCGTTACGGCAGCGGCGAGGGACTTGTGCGTGCCGTCGACGATGTCGACCTCGACGTCGCTCGTGGCGAGATGCTTGCGGTGATGGGGCCCAGCGGCTGCGGGAAGTCAACGTTGCTCCACCTGCTCGGCGGGCTCGACAGGCCCACGGCTGGCGAGCTCTCATTAGCCGGGCGGCGAGTCGATCAGCTCTCGGAGCGCGCGCTGGCGCAGCTTCGCCGGCACGAGGTGGGGTTCGTCTTTCAGGCGTACCACCTCATGGACGAGTTGACCGCCCAGGAAAACGTCGAACTACCAGCACTTCTCGCCGGCCGGACGCCGCGCAACGCCCAGCGTCGTGCTCGGGAATTGCTTGAGCACGTAGGGCTCGCGGACCGGGCGGACCACCTCCCCGCAGCGTTGTCGGGTGGTCAGCGTCAACGGGTGGCGATCGCTCGGGCCCTGGCCAACGAGCCACTTGTTGTTTTCGCCGACGAGCCCACCGGCAACCTCGACAGTGCTGCAACTCTCGAGGTGCTGCGGCTTTTCGAAGTGCTGCACAACGACGGTCTCACTCTCGTCATCGTCACGCACGACGAGCGGATCGCTGCGACTGCTGATCGGCTGATCTCGATGCGCGACGGTGCGCTAGTCGACGAGACGCGGCTCGTCGGCGGCGCCAGGAGAAATCTCGCCGACCTCGCCGGGTTGGAGACCTAAGTGAAGGGACGCCTGTTCCTTGTCTTTCGCCTCGCGGTCAAGGATCTACGCCACCGGCCGGCACAGGCGCTGCTCCTGCTGCTGGCGATTGCGGCCGGGACGACGACACTGACCCTCGGCCTGGCACTGCACGGCACGACGAACAACCCCTACGAGCGAACGCGGGCCGCAACCAACGGACCGGACGTGGTCGCGACCGTCATGCCCGGCGGTTCAAGTGCCCCAGCGCCGGCAACCACCGCCAAGCCGGGCGAGGCTGTTCAGCGAGGCCCTGTCCTCACGGCGGCTGCCGAGGCTGCCGCACTCGTGCCCCTCGAGCATGCCGCAGGGGTAGCCGCCTCTAGCGGGCCGTTCCCCGTGACCTGGACCTCGCTACGCAAAGGGCAAACCAACGGAGGCGCTGAGGTCGAAGGCCGAAGCTCCGCGGTCTCGTCCGTCGATGAACCGAAACTGCTCCGCGGCAGCTGGATCCAATCAGGGGGCGTCGTCGTCGAGGCAGGCTTCGCGAGTGCGTTGGGCATTCATGTCGGCGATCAGCTGACTCTTGGAGGCGCAGCTGTCAAAGTCGTGGGGACGGCGGCCACTGCGGCCATCCCGTCCTATCCGGATGTGTGCGCCGAAGCCGAGGGCTGCTTCATCGTCGGGCACACCAGCTCGTCGAATCCCGGGCTGATCTGGGCAACCGAAGCCGACACCGCACACATTGCAGGGACCGATGGACCCATCGCGTACTTCTTGAACTTGAAGCTTGCCGATGCGAACTCGGCGAGCGCGTTCGCTGATCGTTACAACTCGAACACCTCGCCGTCCGCCCCGTATTTGCTTTCGTGGCAGCGCATCCGCAGTGGCGACGCGCAGGTGCTTGCGAAGGTGCAGCGCGTTCTCTCTACCGGTAGCTGGCTACTCGCCCTGTTGGCGATCGCGAGTGTGGCAGTCCTTGTTGGCGGTCGCATGTCCGAGCAGCAGCGCCGGGTCGGGCTGCTCAAGGCAGTCGGAGGAACACCGCGAATCGTCGCTGTCGTCCTGCTTCTCGAGCACGCTCTGGTCGGTCTATGTGCAGCGGCTCTCGGGTTGGCGCTCGGATGGTTCACGGCGCCGTTGATCGACGGACTTGGGGCCGGCCTCATCGGCGCGCCGAATGCGCCATCGCTGACCGGATCGACGGTGGGCTGGGTGGTCGCATTGGCTCTAGGCGTTGCAATCGTCGCGACTTTCGTTCCTGCGGTCCGCGCCGCGCGTCAAAGCACCGTGGCCGCGCTCAACGATGCTGCGCGCCCGCCGCGGCGTCGCGCGTGGGTGATCGCACTGTCGGCAAAGCTTCCTGCCCCGCTGCTCCTCGGCGTCCGGCTCGCCGCGCGCCGTCCGCGTCGACTCGTGCTGAGCATCTTCAGCGTTGCCGTCACGACAAGTGGCCTCGTCACCGTGCTCATCATTCGTGAGACTAGCTCGAACTGGTCACTCGGCCCGCAAGTTATGCGAGTGACCACGATCATCTCGGTCATGCTGATCGCACTAGCCGCAGTGAACGCCATCTTTATTGCGTGGACGACGGCACTTGACGCACGACATTCGGCAGCGCTCGCCCGTGCGCTAGGAGCTACTTCGCAGCAGATCACGACCGGCTTGACGACCGCGCAACTGCTCCCCGCGCTGATCGGAGTGCTGCTCGGCATCCCAGGCGGCATCGCCATCTACAACAACCCGAGCCACACCGGAGCAACCGCGCTGCCCCCTGCGTTCTGGACCGTCGCGACGATCGTCCTTACGCTGCTCGCCATCGCTGTGCTCACCGCCGTCCCCACTCGCATCGGTGCACACCGAGCCGTCGCTGACGTACTACAAGCCGAAGCGGCGTGACGTCTACTAGACGCGAGCGGATTTCCTATCCTTCGGTGCGGAGAACTCGATCCTCTTGTGTTAGTGAGCGCGCCACCCTGTGTCGAGCGAGCGCTCGGAAGACTTGACGGTGCACAGGTTGGAGCGCTTTCCAATAGAGGAAGCCCGGGATTCCCTTCGGGCGGAGCGACCCGACCTGGATCAGCTCCTGGTCCGTGCATTGATAGCCGAGCCATGCTTCCCCAGGGAACCAGTGAGTCGCGCGCAGGACGAGGATGCCGGGTTCGCGCCGAGCAACCTGCCACCAGTCCACGGTCGCACCCTGGACGATCTCCTCGGGCAGGCCGAGCGTCCAGTGCTCCCGGACCACGCGGCCGAGGAGCGCGCGAATCTTCCACGCGAACGTGAGGCCGTACCAGCTATAGCTTCCGCCGATCCGTTCAAGATCGGCGTCGAGGCGCGTTGATGCGCCATCTGCAACAGGAACCGTCACGCGCACCGTGTAGACGCCATCTTGCAACCCGCTGTTGCGACTGAGGAGGTCGTGATCGATCTCGAGCGCCTGGTCATTAAGGGCCGCCAGGAGCGCATCGGCAAGACCCATCGGCTCGATATCGAA
>DASRZB010000348.1:0-7058 GCA_035653855.1 Acidothermaceae bacterium
CCACGACTCGGCGTCCGACTGAGTCGGGAAGGTCTCCGCGGGCGGCAGGTCGGCGGGTGCCACGGGTTCGCCGTCGGCACTCTCGTATCGCCATGACCAGCCGACCATCGCACTCCCCGATCAACTCGCGTCATCGATTAGACCGCGTCCTTCATCAAACCGCACCGCAGGCTAGCGCGTCACAATCCCTTGACCGCCTCCTTTGACGGCACGCCCCGGCTCGTGGTTTGCTCGCGCCCATAACTGAAAACGCATCCGCGTTCAGGGGAAGCCGGTCTAATGCCGGCGCTGACCCGCAACCGTAGGCCGCACCGGTTCTTTCACCGGTATGGCGAGCCGGATTACCTGCCGGATGCGAATCGGCTCCATACGTCCGTCGAGGTTCGCGGGGCGGAGCCCGGGTCGCACCGACCCGTCAACGCCCCCACGCTGCGCCGTAAGCGCTCGTGGGGTTCGTGTTGTCAGGGGCGTCGCAGGGCCGGGAGCTACCACGTGGACCCCGCGGCCCGTCCCGAGAGGAACTCGATGTCGCACGGATCCACGCATCCCACGGAGCCACTGCAATTCCCGCGTCCACGCCCGCAAGCATGCCGCCGCAGGGCCGGGTCTGCCCTCCGGTCGCTCACCGCGCTTGTCGCAGTCGGCGCCACCGCCACTCTCACCGCGACCACGCTGCGCGCGTCCACGGCGGCGGCCGCGACGCCAGCGCCGGTGGCGACACCCATCGCAATCGTCGCGCCAACCAACATCGGTCTGTTCGGTGCGCAGGACCCGACCTACGACGGCGTGTACCGACAGAGCCTCGCGATCCTCGGCCTCGTGGCGACCGGGCACACCCCCAACGCTCCCGCCGTCGCATGGTTGCTTGCGCAGCAGTGCACCGACGGCGCATTCACCGCCTACCGCGCCAATACGGCAACGGCGTGCACGCCAGCCACCGAGGACGAAAACGCGACCGCTGCAGCGATTCAGGCACTGGTCGCTCTCGGCAAGCCGACGGCGACAGCAGTGGCAGCACTGAAGCACTTCCAGCTGCCGGACGGCGGGTTCTACGACAACACGGCGTTTGGTCCCGCGGCTTCGGACGTCAACTCCACCGGCCTCGCGCTCAGTGCCCTCGCGGCAGCTGGCGTTGACCCTGCGACCGTCACCTCGGCCACCGGAAAGACCGGCGACACCTTTCTGCGATCGCTGCAGATCGCGTGCACGGCGACAAGCGGCGCCGGTGCGTACGACTTCCAGGGCGAGGCCACTCCGCACGCTAACGACTACGCGACCGTGCAGGGATTGCTCGGTGAACTCGGTAAGTCGTTCCCGGTAAGCCCGGCGACTGCGACCGGGTCGACTCCGGCCTGCCCGGCGACGGTGACTGACGCGGCAACGTCGGCGGCGGCAGCCACCAGCTATTTGGCTGCGCGGTTGGCGGCGACGAAGGGAACGATCCCCTCAGCTTTCGGGAGCGGCACCGATTGGACGTCGACTGCGAACGCAGTGCTCGATCTTGAGGCCGCTGGAGCTGGAACAACCGCAGTCGCACCAGCACTGGCTGCGTTGCAAGCAGGAATCAAGGCGTACGTGCAGACCGCGGGTGCCTATGCGCCGGGACCACTGGCAACCCTGTTGATCGTCGCCCACGCGAGCGGCATCGATCCAGGCGCGTTCGGCGGCGTCGACTTGACCACCACGTTGGCGTCGACCGAGCGGGTTGCGGCACCGGAACCGCCCGTCGCCGCACCGACGCCATCGCCGGTCGCGCCGCCGGTCGCCACTTTGCCGGCAACCGGCACCAGCGACCCGATACCTCTCAGTGCACTCGGTGCGTTGCTGGTTGGGCTGGGGATTGCCGCACTGCTTATGAGCCGGCCCGGTAGCCGCCGACAGGCAGGCCAGCACAGGTGCTGACCACATGACTCTGACCAGAGCGGCCGCTTTCGCGCTGGCCGCCCTGGCGGCTTGCGCCGCCGTTGCCATCACGATTCCCGCTCACGCGAGCGCAGCTACGGCCTACCGCTATTGGGCTTACTACGTCACGAGCCCACACGGCACGAGCTGGCGGTATGCCCAGCGCGGACCCGCCATTGAGTACCCGGTCGACGGCGAGGTTCAGGGGTGGCGATTCGCGGTGCAGGTTGACGCGGCGAGCGGGCTGTTGCCCCGAGCGGCGCCGGACTTCGCGACGCTGTGCGGGTCGACCCCCGCGAAGGCCGGTGAGTTGCGCGTCGGTGTAGTCATCGACTTCGGGCTCGCGACCGACGCGCCTGCGCACGAGAAGCCGCCGGCAGGCGTTGTGCCCGGGTGCATCGACGTGCCTGACGGCAAGACGGGCGCGGACGTTCTCGCGGCTGCGGCGGCAATCCGGATCGGCACTGGCGCGGACGCCGGACTCGTGTGCGGCATCGACGGCTATCCAAAGACGCAGTGTGCAGTTGCGGTCGCCGCCAACCCGGCACCACCTGCCGCGATAACCTCGCCGACACCGTCCCGTGCAAGCCCCCGAGGCACGGCGCGCAGCGAGGGAGCGACAACTCCGGCAGCGCCGACGGCCACCGCCGCGCCGGCGACTTCGGCTGCAGCGATTTCCTCGGTCACAAGCAGACCGGCACCATCGGCGGCACGGCTGTCCGGACTGGCACAGTCGCCCGTTCTCTCGCAGTCGCCGGTCGCACCGCCGGCGCCCGTACCCGCCCCGGCGAGCGCGTCGGCGCTCTCATTGGCGGCGTTGCGATCGAACACGCGACACGACCACGGCGTCGCGGCAACGACGATCGGTGGCGTCGCACTCATCGTGATCCTTGGCGCTGCAGCGATCTGGCGCACGAGAGCGCGTGGGCGGTGAGTACATGAGCCTGTACGCCGGTCGACCCCCGCGCGCATTGCACCCAGGTGCATGGTGGGCATGGTCCCTCGCCCTGGCCACCGCGGCGACCCGCACCACGAATCCGATCGTCCTGCTGCTGCTCGTTGCCGTCGCCGCGTTCACCGTGTCAGCGCGCCGGTCACCGCACAGCTCGCGATCGTTTGCACTGTTCCTTCGACTCGGCGTCGTGGTGCTCGTCGTCCGCGTCGTATTCGACATCATGTTCGGCGCGCAGCCGACCGGTGAGGTACTCGTGCGGGTGCCGACCGTTCCATTGCCCGACTGGGCCGCCGGACTGCATCTCGGCGGAGACATCACGGTGCAAGGACTGCTCACGGCGGTGTACGGCGGGCTGCAGCTCGCGACGCTGTTGGTCTGTGTGGGCTCTGCGAATGCGTTGGCCAGCCCGCGTCGACTTCTGAGGGCGATGCCGGGCGCGCTCTATGAAGCCGGCGTCGCGATCACCGTCGCCATGTCGTTCGCCCCCCAGCTGGCTGCCGCAGCCGTTCGAGTGCGGCGAGCTCGGCGACTACGCGGACGCCCGTCGTCCGGCGTCCGCTCGTGGCTCGGTATTGCAGTGCCTGTCCTCGAGGACGCACTGGAGCGTTCGATCGAACTCGCTGCCGCGATGGATTCACGCGGTTTTGGCAGGCGCGGAGCCGTATCGGCGGCACGGCGCCGGTTGGTCTCGTCCGCCGTCGTCGCCGGACTCACGGCAGTTGCCATCGCGATCTATGAATTGCTGGACGCAACATCGCCGACGTTGATCGGACTCCCCTTGCTTGTGCTTGGCACCGCGATCGCCTGCGGTGCCGTCTTGTTCGGGGGGCGGCAGCCAACTCGGACGAAGTACCGGCCCGATTCGTGGCACGCGTCTGAGTGGATCGTGGTCGCGTCGGGTGTTGCGGCACTGCTCGGTATGTTCGTTGCGGGTCGCCTGTATCCCGGGTCACTGCACACGACGACATACCCACTCGTCGTCCCGCAGTTGCCATGGCCCGCCCTGGTTGGTCTCGTGCTTGCATTGATTCCGGCATGGGCCACATCACCGCAAGTTCCTGCCCTGCAAGGGATTTCTGCGCAACGGCAGTCTCTCCAAGACTCTCCCGAACCAGCGGGAGTCGGCCGATGATTCTCTTCGAAGCGGTTACCATCACTTACCCGGACGCCGAGTGGCCGGCGATTCGTGACGTCGAGCTGTCGATCCCCGACGGCGAACTTGCGCTGGTCATCGGCCGCACCGGCGCGGGCAAGTCGACGTTGCTGAAAGCCATCAACGGGCTGGTACCGCACTTCACGGGCGGCACTCTCGCGGGTCGTGTCGCGGTCGATGGGCGCGACACCCGCAGCTATCCGCCGCGCGAGCTCGCCGACGTCGTCGGATACGTCGGTCAGGATCCCCTCGCCGGCTTCGTCACCGACAGCGTCGAAGAAGAACTCGCCTACGCGATGGAATCCCTGGGCGTCTCGCCCGCGGTGATGCGGCGTCGAGTCGAGGACATCCTCGACTTACTAGGACTGACCACTCTGCGCCACCGACCGCTGCGCACGCTGTCATCCGGCGAGCAGCAACGAGTCGCCATCGGCTCGGTACTTACGGCCGGCGCTCGGGTTCTGGTGCTCGACGAACCGACGTCCGCACTCGACCCTCCAGCGGCCGATGACGTACTCGCCGCCCTCACTCGGCTCGTGCACGATCTCGGGATCACGGTTGTTGCCGCAGAGCATCGCCTTGAGCGCGTCATCCAGTACGCAGACAGAGTCGTGCATGTTGATGACGAGGGTCGCGTGCATGACACGACGCCAACTGTCGCAATGGAAACCAGCGTCGTCGCGCCGCCGGTCGTCCAGTTAGGTCGGCTGGTGGAGTGGACGCCCCTGCCCCTGTCGGTACGCGATGCGCGTCGTGCAGCTGATGCGTTGCGCGCGCAGTTGGCCACCATGCCTGCACCGCACGAGCGACAGCTAGCAGTTGGCGAGCCCGTCGTCTCGGTGCGCAAACTGCAAGCGAACTACGACGATCTCATTGCACTGCGCGGCATCGACCTGCTCGTGCGGCCTGGCGAGATCGTCGCGCTGATGGGCCGCAATGGCGCCGGCAAGTCGACGCTGCTCGCGCAGTTGGTCGGGCTGCACCGACCGATGGCGGGCCAGGTGATCGTCGCGGGTCACGACCCATATCGCAGCAGTGGTTCGGATCTCGTTCGCGACATCGGCCTGGTGCCGCAGGAGCCCGCCGATCTGTTCTGGGCGGACACGGTCGACGACGAGTGCGCCGGCGCCGGGGGCGATGCTCGTGCGCTACTCGACCGGCTCGCGCCCGGCATCGCCGGGCACACCCACCCACGCGATCTGTCCGAAGGACAGCGGCTCGCACTCGCACTCGCATTGGTGGTCGCGGGCAAGCCAACCGTGCTCTTGCTCGACGAGCCGACGCGCGGTCTGGACTACCCGGGCAAGGCCCGCCTCGTTCAGGTGCTACGAGAACTTGCTGCCTCCGGAACCGCAGTGATCCTCGCTACTCACGACGTCGAACTCGCGGCGGAGGTCAGCCACCGAACCATAGTTCTCGCAGACGGCGAGATTGTCGCGGACGGCCCGACCCGAGAGGTTGTCACGGCCTCACCGGCGTTCGCGCCGCAGATCGCGAAGATCCTCGCGCCGCTTCCGTGGCTGACCGTCGCACAAGTACGGGCGACGCTCGCGGTGATGCCATGAAGACGACGCCATGACGACGGCAACGGCGATGGCTACCCACACCCCTCGACGTCCGGCTGCTGTCGGCTTGCACCTTCGCTCGACATTTGCGTTAGCAGTCGCAAGCGGGTTCGGCGTACTCGCTTTCGGCTGGCCGTTTCTCCTGCACAGCAAGGCGCACAACGTCAACACAGCACACACCGCTGACGCGCCGTGGATATTCGCCATCGTGCTGCCGCTGCTGCTCGTGGTGGTACTCGCCGAAGTTGCCGACGGCGGCATCGACGCGAAGGCCATCGCGCTGCTCGGCGTGCTCACAGCGTGCGGCGCGGCTCTACGACCCCTGGGCATCGACGCCACCGGCGCGTCACCGGTGTTCTTCCTGCTGATCCCGGCCGGTCGCGTGCTCGGGCGCGGCTTCGGGTTCGTCCTCGGAACCCTCACGCTCTTCGCGAGCGCTCTGCTGACCGGCGGCGTCGGACCCTGGCTGCCGTTCCAGATGTTGGCGGCCGGATGGGTCGGCCTGTTCGCCGGCTGCCTGCCGCCACTGCGCGGCAAGCTGGAGATCGCGATGCTCGCGGCCTACGGTGCGGCCGCCGGCATGGCGTACGGCGCGATCACCAACTTGTGGTTCTGGCCCTTCGAGACCAGTGGTCTCTCCCCCCAGATCTCATACGTACCAGGGGCTAGCTGGGTTACCGAGGTCCATCACTACACGGCGTTTTACGTCGCCACCTCGGTCGGCTGGGATCTCACGCGGGCATTGGGCAACGCCATTCTGATACTTGTCGCCGGCCGCGCCGTCTTGCTTGCACTAAGGCGTGCGGCGCGCCGCGCCGCGTTCACCGCACCGGTCGCATTCCTGCCACCGCCACCGACGCCGACCCTACTCAGCGATCACCGCCGCTGATGGATATCACCCTGCTTGGCACTGGTGGCGCGGCCTGCTGGCCGCATCCGTTCTGCAACTGCGCGTCGTGCGCTGCTTCGTACGCCGAAGGGGAGATTCGCGCGCACACCGCCGCCTTGATCGACGACGCGGTGCTTATCGATTGCGGTCAGGATGTTCCGCGATCGGCGGTGCGCCTCGGCCTGCGCCTCGATCGCGTTCGCTACTTACTGGTCACGCACGACCACTACGACCATGCAAGCGGAGCCACCCTGCTCACCAGGCGATGGGCCGGCGTCGGACCTTTGACGGTAATCGGACCTTCGTCGGCGTTGGCCGCACTGTCGCCATGGCTGCCACCCGCTGATCGAGAGGTCGACTTTCGACCGGTAACTGCAGGAGACGTGCTGACTCTTGGGGGTTACACCGTGCGTGCGCTCGCCGCCGACCACGACAGCGAAGGCGCAGTCATCTATGACGTGGCGAGTTCGACTCATCGGATGCTCTACGCAACCGATACGGGTCCGGGTTTCACCACGCCTACGGGCGCGTACTACGACCTGCTCCTGCTCGAAGAGAGCTGGGGCGATCGGCCGGTCGCAGGTGCGACCGGCC
>DASRZB010000349.1:0-3172 GCA_035653855.1 Acidothermaceae bacterium
AAAAGTACGGGCTGCGGCTACTCGTCATGAGGGTGCAGGACTACATCGACGACGGTCGCTTGCGCGAGCGCTCCGACGGCACCCGCAATCCGTTGCAGACCGTGCCGTTGCTCGACGGCATCGTCAACAACCGGTTCGACGCAGTGTTCGGCGGCGGTCGCCGTGACGAGGAGAAGTCGCGCGCGAAGGAGCGCATCTTCAGCCTGCGCGACGAGTTCGGTCAGTGGGACCCGAGACGGCAACGGCCCGAACTGTGGAACCTCTACAACGGTCGCCACAAGCCCGGCGAGCACGTGCGCGTCTTTCCGTTGTCGAACTGGACCGAGCTCGACGTGTGGCAGTACGTCGAACGGGAGTCCATCGAGCTGCCGGCGATCTATCTCGCTCACCAGCGCGAGGTGTTTCTGCGAGCCGGCATGTGGCTGACCGCGGGGGAGTGGGGCGGCCCGAAAGCCGGCGAAACCACCGAGACGAAGACGGTTCGCTACCGCACGATCGGCGACATGAGTTGCACCGGCGCAGTCGAATCGGACGCGCGCGACGTCGTCCAGGTCATCAACGAGGTCGCGGTCGCGACGATCACTGAGCGTGGCGCCACCCGTGCCGACGACAAGGCATCGGAGGCGGCGATGGAGGATCGCAAGCGGGAAGGTTACTTCTAGGAAATGTCCGTCATAGACAATGCCGCCATGCTCGCCGCCACCGCCATCCCCGTCGTTCCTGCGCTTGACCCGGACGTCGAGATGTTGCGCTTTGCGACGGCCGGTTCGGTCGACGACGGCAAGTCGACTCTCGTCGGCCGGTTGCTGCACGACTCCAAGTCAGTGCTCACCGATACCCTCGAAGCCGTCGAGCAGGCAAGTCGCGACCGCGGGAACGATGGCGTCGAACTTGCGCTGCTGACCGACGGGCTGCGGGCCGAACGCGAACAGGGCATCACGATCGACGTGGCGTACCGCTACTTCACGACGTCGAAGCGCAAGTTCGTGCTCGCCGACACACCCGGACATGTGCAGTACACCCGCAACATGGTGACCGGCGCATCGACAGCCGAGCTTGTTGTCATCTTGATCGATGCACGAAAAGGCATTATCGAACAGACCCGGCGGCACCTGGCAGTGGCCGCACTGCTCGACGTCCGGCATCTTGTTCTTGCAGTGAACAAGATGGATCTCGTCGACTTCGACGAAGCTACCTTCCTTGCTATTGCTGATGAATTCGCCGCAGCGGCTGAGGCGTTCGGCGTTCGCGACCACGTGGTGATCCCGGTTTCGGCGCACCTGGGCGACAACGTCGTCGAACGCTCGACGTCGATGCCGTGGTACACCGGCCCAACCTTGCTCGAGCATCTTGAGGCGGTGCCGGTCGGCTTCGATGCGTGGATCCAGCCGGCTCGATTGCCGATTCAGTACGTGGTTCGGTCGACGGACTACCGCGGGTACGCAGGGCAACTCGCGTCGGGCGTTATCGAAATCGAAGACGTCGTCGTGATCGTGCCGTCGGGGATGCGCACGACCATCGTGGGGATCGACACGTTCGACGGCGAAGTCGCGCTGGCGCATGCGCCGCAGTCCGTCGTCGTGCGGCTGGCCGACGACATCGACGTCGGGCGCGGCGATCTGATCGTGCATCCCCGCCAGGAACCGCGCGTCATCCGCGAGTTCGACGCGACCATCTGCCAACTGTCGGATCGTCGGCTCAACGCCGGCGATCGGGTGCTGATCAAGCACACGACGAAGGTCGTGAAAGCGGTTGTGGCAAGCGTGAACCACCGGCTCGACGTCGTCACACTTGACCACGATGCCGCTGATTCGCTCGGCCTGAACGAGATCGGTGGGGTCACACTGCGAGTGGCCGGCCCGCTCTGCGTCGACGACTACGCCGACGACCGGTTGACCGGCAGCTTCCTCGTCATCGACGAGCACGACGGGCAGACGCTGGCGGCCGGCTTGGTCGGCGACCCGATCCGGCGGACGACCCCAAACGCTTCCGGTGGCGCGACGTCATGAACGCCGGCTACCCGCTGCTTCTCGATGTCGCTGGGCGGGCGGTGCTGGTGGTCGGGGCGGGTCCGGTTGGTACCCGGCGCGCGATCGGTTTGGCGGACGCAGGTGCGCTTGTCACCGTCGTCGCGCCCGACGTTGACGACGCGCTGGCTGCCGATGACCGCATGAGCCTCAGATGCCGCGAGTACACGACAGCCGATCTCGACGCGATGTGGCTGGTGCATGCCTGCACCGGTGACTTCGCCGTCGATTCGCAGGTTGCCGCCGACGCCGACACGGCACGCGTGTGGTGTGTGCGGGCGACCGCTGCGTCGTCGTCCGCCGCTTGGACGCCGGCCGTCGCGCGGGTCGATGACGTGATCGTTGCCGTGAACGCGGGCGGTGATCCTGGCCGGGCGATCGCGGTCCGTGATGCGGTGCGCCTCTTGATGGAGACCGGCGAACTGCCGATGCGTCGCCATCGTGGTGGCGAGCGCGTCGGGTCGGTTGCGCTGGTTGGGGGCGGTCCAGGTGATCCCGGCCTGATCACCGTGCGGGGACGACGGCTGCTGGCGCAGGCTGACGTCGTGGTCGTCGACCGGCTCGGCCCGCGGGCGTTGCTCGACGAGCTCGCCCCCGACGTCGAAGTGGTCGAGGCCGGCAAGGCTCCGGACAATCACACACTCCCGCAAGAGGCCATCAACGACCTGCTTGTCTCCCTTGCCCAGCAAGGAAAAAGCGTCGTGCGATTGAAGGGCGGCGACCCCTTCGTCTTCGGCCGCGGCGGCGAAGAGTTGCTCGCCCTCGTGCGGGCGGGAGTGGCGTGCGAGGTAGTGCCCGGTGTCACGAGCGCGATCGCGGTGCCGGCCGCCGCCGGGATTGCGCTGACCCACCGCGCGGTGTCGCGTCAGTTCACGGTCGTCACCGGCCACGAGGACCTCGATTGGCCCAAGCTTGCGGCGGTTGAAGGAACGTTGGTCCTGTTGATGGGTGCCACCCGTGTCGAGCGCATCGCGAAGGAGCTCATGAAGGCCGGACGCGACCCGAACACGCCGGTCGCGGTGATCGAGAACGGCACCCTGCCTGGCCAGCGGACCACGACGGGGACCCTCGACTCCATCGGTGACCGCGCAACAGCCGTCGGCGTGCGAGCGCCAGCTGTTGTCGTGGTCGGCGACGTCGCGACG
>DASRZB010000350.1:0-5562 GCA_035653855.1 Acidothermaceae bacterium
CGTTGGCCCGGCTCCGATGCCGCGCTGCTGGTGCTGATACCCGCCTACGCACTGGTCGCGTTGACCCTGGCCCTCGTGCTTCGCCGAGATCACGAAGCATCGCCGGCGACACCCGCTCACTCAATGACGGTAGGGGCCGCATCGTGAAAGGCGCTCGCGCGTTCGGCGCGTTCTGGTACGACTTCATCGTCGGCGACGACTGGCTAGTCGCGGTCGGTGTCGTCGCCGCCCTCGCCGCCACCTACGGCCTGAGCCGAACGTCAATAGCCGCGTGGTGGGTGGTCCCCGTCGTCGTGGGCGTGTTGCTGCCCGTCAGCCTGAAGCGAGCGGTGCGCAAAGGCTGACTCAGTTCACCTCATGGCGAGTGCTGCCTGGCCCGGACGCTAGTGCCCCTCGCCTTCCTCTGCATACACCCGAGCCGCGTACTCCTCCAACCGGTGCGCGCACACCTCTAGCGCCTTCTCGGCGGCCGCCCGGCCAGCGGCACCGAACACATCGCGATCCCCAACCTTCGCGAACCACTGCTGCAACTTCGCCAAGTCCACATCGTTTTCTTCAAGCTCCGGGTAGGTGAAGTGCTCGGCGACGTACTCCTTCTGCAAGCCGGCTTCGAAGTCCCGACAGCGGTCGACGATCTCCTCATACTCATCATCGCGCGCGGCCTGAAACGCCTCCATCACATCGGCCCCGCCCGCAAGCACCTCACACGACAGCAGCACCGCGGTGCCGGACATGTCGACGATTTCATTGCGCAGCAGGCGAAGTGCCCGCTCTGACGCCGCGTTCGCTGGCAACGCGGCAGCGGCGTTCTGCAAATAGATCGCCCCCAATCCCTTCAACCGCCGCCACACAGTCGCGCGTAGCCGCGTCGGCTCAGAAGGCACCCGGTACACCAGCAGCAGCCACCGACCGGACGCAGGAGTAGCGCCCGACGGCGCACCCGTGGAACTGTCGGTACTCGGCAGCTGCGGACGCGCGGCGCTCATCTTCGGGTCCAACCGCCCTCGCTGGTATGTGGTAACGCAAGTCTGACACTGGGCGCAACCGTCAGTCCGTGTGGGCCTGCTGGGGCACGACGGGACGTTCGGCCCTAGGTCGGCCGAGCGTCAGCGCTCACGATTCACCGATGGCGTGGTACTTCCGTGTGATCGAGCTCGCCGATGGGCGGTGGGCGTGTCGGCGCGGCGTGGAGCATTACGACAGCCACACCGAGCTACAGGACGCCGTGGCGCATCTGCAATCTCTCGCAGGAGACTCTGCACCCGCTGAGATGTTCGTGCATCGACTCGACGGCACCGTCGAACGCCTCGGTGCGGTATAGCGAACAACGAGCACTGCGTTGTCTCCAGACGAGGCGGCCCCGTCTTCGGGACGCAGCGCACGAGCGTGGGCGGTGAGAGGGGGTTGCCGCACCATGAGCAACTGCATTACTGCATATCTTTGAAGATACGCAGTAGCATGGCGGGGTGCCGCACAACGCCCACCCTGTGCATGAGGTGAAGGCAACGTTGTTTCGGGTGCTGGGTCATCCGGCACGCGTGCGGATTCTTGAGTTGTTGCGCGACGGCGAACGCTCCGTGGGGGTGTTGCAGGCAGCGCTGGATCTTGACTCCGGCGGCACGTCGCGACATCTTGCGGCGTTGCGGCGGATCGGCTTAGTCGAGTCGCGTCGCGACGGGACCACCGTCTTTTACCGTGTCGATGATGAGCGGGTCTTCGACCTGCTTGCGGCGGGCCGCGACATCATCACCCACCAGTTGGCGCAGCAGCAGTTTCTTCTGCATGACCTCGATCGCTCGTGACCGCCGTCCTGTATTGGCTTGCGAGCGCAGCCATCGCGATAGGTGTCGTCGTGACGCTCTTTGCTGGGCAGTGGCGACGCGGTCTTGGCCTGCAAGCCGCGGGCGCCGCGCTGTTCATCGCCGCGGGTTTCGCGACTCTGGCGACCGGACATGCAGTTGGCGCGGCGTTCACGAGTCAGCTCACCCCGCGACTCGGCGTCGATCGCCTCTCCGGGGTGTTCTTGGCGACCCTCGGTGTGGTTGCCGCGCCGGCGTTGGCGTATTCCTCCCGTTACCTCGACGGCTCCGGTCGCGGGCGATTGATCGGTGCGTTGACCGGGGTGTTCGTGCTGGCGATGGTGGGGCTGCTGTGTGCTCGCGATGCCATCACGTTCCTGGGCAGTTGGGAACTGATGAGTTTGCTGCCGGCCGTGATCATCCTGGTCTACCGCGCCGCTGACGCGGAGTCGCGGCGGAGCGTCTTTATCTACATCGCGATCACCCACCTCGGTGGGGTTGGGACGTGGGTGGCGGTGCTGTTGCTCGCGCATGCGGGGGCGTTCGGAACGGCCGGCGTCGTCGGGCCAGGATCCGCTCTGCAGATCGGCATTGCGTTGGCCGCGCTGGTCGGCATGGGCACCAAGGCCGGCCTCGTCCCGTTGCACGCGTGGTTACCGCGGGCTCACCCGATAGCGCCGGCGCCGGTTTCGGCGCTGATGAGCGGCGTCATGATCAAGCTGGCGGTATACGCGATGATCCGCGTCTTCGTCGATTGGCTTGGTGTGCTGCCGACCTGGTTCGGCGTCCTCGTCCTCGCCGTCGGTGCAGTGTCCTCCGTCGGCGGCGTCACCTACGCGTTGTTTCAGCACGAGTTGAAACGGCTGTTGGCGCTGCACTCGATCGAGAACATTGGCATCATCGTGTTGGGCCTTGGTGCCTGCCTGGTTCTTCGTGCGCACGGCGACGATGCCTGGGCTGCGTTCGCGTTGGCTGCGGCACTTCTCCACACCGTCAACCATGCGGTGTTCAAGGCGTTGCTGTTCTTGTGTGCGGGCTCGATTGAACGATCGGTCGGCTCACTCGAACTGAACCGGCTTGGCGGTCTATTGCGGCGGATGCCGTGGACCGGCGGAGCGCTTTTCGTCGGGGCGATGGCGATCGCAGGGTTGCCGCCGTTGAACGGTTTTGCCTCGGAGTGGCTGACGTTGCAGGCGTTGCTACACGTGGTGATGTCAGGTCACGTTGGCGACGGGATGGCGGGTGCGGTCGCACTGGCCGCGCTCGGGGCGACAGCAGCGCTTGCCGTGTTCTGTTTCGTCAAAGTGGTTGGTCTCGTGCTGCTCGGGCCGCCGCGGCGTGCACATGTGCGCGATGCGCTCGAGGTCGCGGCGCCGATGCGCGGCGCTGTCGCAGTACTTGCGTTGGCGTGCATCACGCTGGGGCTCGTTCCGGGTCTGCTGGTGAGCCGGCTTGTCGCGATCGCTCCTTGGTCGGGCGACGCGCCAGTCCATGCCGGCCTATACGTACCTGGCACAGGTTCGTTGCCGACGGTCGGGATCGCTGTGGTCCTCGTCGTGGCGACCGCAGTGCTGATTGTGCTGCGTGGGCAACGTACCCCCCCTGCTGCGCCGACGTGGGTGTGTGGGCAGCCGGTTGTGCCCGAGCTCCAGTGGTCGAGCGCAGGCTTCACCAAGCCGTTGCGGTTGGTGCTCGAGGTCGTGTTACGACCGCGGCGGGAGATTGATGTGCGTACGCACGGCGGCGTTGTTACAGAGCTCGCGTATGAGGGCGAGGTGCCCAACCTCATCGACGAGCGGATCTATCGTCCGGTTGCGCGCTGGTCGCTCGCCGGTGCCGCGTATGCGCGCCGCTTGCAGAGTGGAAGCCTCGGGATGTATGTCGGCTACCTCATCGGCCTGGTGCTCGTCGTCTTGATCGCCGGCCGGATCGGCTGGCTCGGGTGACCGTGTCTGCGGTTGGTAGTGGCGCCGTCCAGGTCATCGGCGGGGTCGTGTTGTCGCCTTTGCTGCCCGGCCTCATCCTGCATTGGAAGGCGCGACTGCAAGGTCGGCGCGGTCCGTCGCCGCTGCAGCCCTACCGCGAGCTTCGCCGGCTATGGAGCAAGAGCACCGTCGACGTGGCGGGAACGACCGTGGTCTACCGGCTCGCACCGGCGCTGGTCGGCGCTTGCCTTGTCGCCGCGGTCGGGCTGGTGCCGGTGAGCGCGGTCGGACCGAACCTCGGCGTCGGACACGACGTCATCGTCTTGGTCGGGCTGCTCGCCCTTGCCCGTTTCGCCGCGGCTGCGAGCACGTGGGATGTCGCCAACGGATTCTCACTGATGGGTGCGAGCCGTGATCTGACAATTTCCGTGTTCGCCGAAGCGACGTTGTTGCTAGCGCTGGTCGTCGTCGCCGTCGTGACGGGCACGTCGAACCTGCTCGGGATGATCGCCGGCACCGCCGGCGGTGCGGTCTGGTCGAGCCCTGCGCTGCCGTTGGGGGCATTGGCGTTCGGAATTGTGGTCGTCGCGGAGACCGGCCGTCAGCCGTTCGACAACCCTGACACGCACCTCGAGCTGACGATGATTCACGAGACGCCGCTGCTCGAATATGCGGGCCGCGATCTCGCGTATTTGCAGTGGGCGGCGGCCGCTCGGCATTGGGTTGTCCTGGTGCTCGCAGCGCAGGTATTCCTCCCGCATCCGCGTGATGTGTGGGCGCAGCTTGCGCTGCTGCCGTTGGTGCTTGTGCTGATGTGCGGCGCGCTCGCGCTCGTCGAGACGTTACAGGCGAAGATGCGCGTGCTGCTCGCGCCCCGTCTGCTCGGTGTTGCCGCGTTGGCTGCGCTGCTCGGTGTTATCGCTCGTGGGGTCGGTGGGTCGTGAACGGCGCAACCGGATGGCTGCTGGTCGGGTTGGGGCTCGGCGTCGTCGTGGTCCGGCGTCGATCGATCGCGGTCGGCCTGGTGACGACGCAGGCGCTGGTACTCGCAGCCATCGCCCTACGGCAGGCCGGCAGCGCAAGCGACGCCGTTGCTGGGCTGGCGCTGGCCGCGCGCGCCGTCGCACTCGGTGCCTTGTTCTTCCTCGCAGTAGCCCGCAGCCGGGAGGCGCAACCATTGCGAGCACGTGTCACACCGATGGTTAGGGCCGGCGTGGCGGTGGTGCTGATCCTGATGTTCTCGGCCTTGGTACCGGCCTTCGGTCTGACCTCCCGTCACGCGGAACGTGCGGTTCTCGCTCTGGTCGCCACCGGTTTGGCGTGTACGTCGACCCGTCGATCCACGTTGTTCCAGGTGCTCGGCATCGTGCTCGTCGAGAACGGGCTCGCGCTGGCGGCGATCGAGTCACCGCACGCGTCGTCTGTCATCATCGAGCTCGGCGTGACGCTCGACTTGACCCTGATCGTGTGCGTCGCGGCGCTGTTCCACCTGCGCATCTTCAGCGAATTCGGCGCGGGCGACAGTGCCGCCTTGCGGAGTTTGCGTGACTAGCACCCAAGCCCTCGCCGTCATGGTTGTCGCGGCACCGCTCGTGACCGCCGGGCTGGTCATTGTTGCCCCACGCAAGCACCTCGCCGTGCTGGCGCAGACCGGCGCTGTCGCGACGTCGGCGCTCGCCGTGGTGCTTGTTAGTCGTGCCGTGAAAGACGCCGGCCATCCGCTGATCGGCAACTGGATCGTGATCGATGCCGCGGGTGCGTTGCTGCTCGCCGTCACCGCCGTCGTCGGGCTGGCCAGCGTGCTGATGTCGCCATCGTATCTGCGCGGCGCGCACAGC
>DASRZB010000351.1:0-2460 GCA_035653855.1 Acidothermaceae bacterium
GGCCGATCGCCTCGGTTCGGGTGATGTCGCGTTCGGCCGCTTTCTTCCCACCCAGTACCGACGGCACGAACCACACACCCAGACCGACTCCGGCCGCTGCGACCGGCCACCCCGTGACGGCGAACACGGCGAGGCCTGCTCCAGATGCGACAAGATGGCCGCGCCGTAGCCGAAGCTGCCCCAGTCGGCTCTGACGGGAGCTTCGCCACGCCGGTTGATCAATGTTGCGGGCGCGCAAGGCGGCCAACAACGCAACCAGACCGCAGGACGTAAGCAGCCCACCCAAGCCGAAGAGCAACACACCAGGCGTCATGACGCACGATCCCGCTGAACTATTGGCCAGTCTGACAGTTCCGATCGAAGCCATGCGGTGTTGAACCCCACGTCGGCCAGCCGAGTCGCCATCGGCGCGCTCAACGAGCCGGGCACGGGCCGTCCACGTCCGTCCTCGCCCGGCTTGAAAATTGACGTAGCGTCGGGATATTGACTGTCCCCGACATTTCCAAGCTCAAGGATCTCAGTGACGTAGCGACTGTTATGTCGATCGCGGTCCACGTGGACAACGAAGTCGAGCATGGCCATCGACGCCATGACCAGCTCGCGCGACGGCGAGGGAACCGCTTTCTGCGCATTGATCAGCATCCGCTCGAAGACACCGCGCGCGTTCGGCGTGTGCAAGGTGCACATCGCACCTGCGATTCCGGTCGTCACCGCATCAAGCAAATGCGCCGCGGCCGCGCCACGCACCTCTCCCACCACCAGCCGTGTCGGGCTGTGACGCAGCGCCTCGTTCAGCGCGTCTGCCATCGTGAACGCACCCATGCCCTCCGCGTTGGCATGGCGCTGCTCATAGGTCTTGACCACTGCGTGCCGCTTAAGCAAGTGAGTGCCGAGCTCGCGCTCGTCTTCGATAGTGACGATGACATTGGCCCATGGGATCTCGTTGACCAACGCACGCAACATGGTGGTCTTGCCCGCGGCCGGTGACCCGGTCACCCAGATCGAGGCGCCAATCTGCACGGCCGCCCGCAGGAACTCTCGCATCGGGGTGTCGATCATTCCCAAACGATGCAGATCATCCAAGGTCACATCGACGTGACGGTGCAACCGGATGGTCCCCATCGGCCGAGGAACCACGTCCATCGAAGCTGATAGTCGCGCACCAAGCTCAGTGATGCCCTTCAAGCGAACGTTCAGCACCGGATTCGCGCTGGAAAACTCCCGCGAAGTCTGGCCGCCGTCGTAGCGAGCACCGATCGACTGGATCAGCCGCAGCAGTTCCTCGTCGGTCGAGGCGATCGGCGGACCGGGCACGAGGCTTCCGTCTGCTAATCGCAGCACAGTCGGCTCGCAGCCTTCAAAGTGAATGTCCTCGACGTCGCCACGTAGCAGCAGCGGTTCGATGCGACCGAGCCCGCCAAGCTCCGCGATGACCGCTTCCACCAGGTTGTCCTCGGCCTGCACGGCTGGTGCGGGTCGGCCGTGGTTCGTCTCGTGCAGGACCCACTGCTCGAGCTCGTCGTGCACAAGGGAGCGGATTAGTTCACGGCGGTCTGCTGAGTCCAGATCGAACTTGCGTTCCTCATCGGTCAGCCGTGTCGCCACCCGGCCGCGCAGCTCATTCACCACTGCGTAATCCGGAGCTGTTCGCGACACCAGCGCCGGCGAACCGAGCGCTCGACCGTGATCCAGTTGCGAAAGCTGCGGCACGGCAGGGCGTACGACGGTGGTCGCACGCACAGGCGGCGCGCCCTGGTCGAGACTCATCGGGCCGCGCCGACGGTCGGCCTTGCCATCGACGTTGTTGCGATCTCTTGCGCCACTAGTCGGGCGGTTCGCAACAGCTTGGTGCGGTGCAATCCGCGCAGGCCGGACAGCGCGCCGTCCGACAGCACGTCGGCGGCGCCGCGATCGTCGGGAAGCTCACCTAACAGCGGAGCGCCAATCGCGTGCGCAACCTCTGTAGAGCTGTAGGGACCGCGCCCGATCACCAAGACGCTGACCGTGCGCAGATCACCGAGCTCGACGCGTAGCCGCGCCGCGGCCGCGAGGGCGGCGTGGGTGGATCGAACCGTCGGGCGGACGTTGAGAATCACGCGATCCGCAATGCGAAGAACCGGCCAGCACGACGCCTCGACCAGCCGGCCGGTATCCACCAGTACATCTCGGCCAATCGCTGCCGACGACACCTCCAATGTCGACGCCAGCCGTTGCCACCCGGCGACGTCGAGCGCTGCGACCTGGGCAGCATTCTGAATACCCGGCAGCAGCGAGATGCCGGGCACCTCGGGGACAGACACGACATGCGACAGCAACGCCATCGTCGCGTCCAGCACTGTCGCTCGCCGTGTCGACACCGACCACGACAACAAGCCGCGGTCCAGCGGTACCCGGCCGGCGAGCATCCCTGGCACCATGTCGCCGCCGGCTGGATCGCAATCGACGACGAGGACTGGGGAA
>DASRZB010000352.1:0-5200 GCA_035653855.1 Acidothermaceae bacterium
GCCTACCTGTCTCAACTGTGCAAGGGATGGGACGTCGAGCAGGTCAAGGCGATCGTCGCGGAGACCCTGCACGACCTCATCGATCCGCTGATCTACGACGAGGCTGCCGCCCTGATCGAGCAGCACCACGCGGAGGGCCTAGACGTCGTGATCGTGAGCACGTCAGGCCTCGAAGTGGTCGAGCCCATCGGCGAACTACTTGGCGCCGACCGCATCATCGCCACCCGGATGGTGGTCGAGAACGGCCGCTTCACCGGAGACATCGACTACTACGCGTACGGCGACGCGAAGGCGGCCGCAGTTATCGAACTCGCCGCCATGGAGGGCTACGACCTCGCGCAGTCCTTTGCCTACAGCGATTCGTCGACTGACATCCCGCTTCTGGAGGCGGTGGGCTTCCCTTCGGTCGTCAATCCCGATCGAGCGTTGCGCAAGGAAGCAGTAAGCCGTGGCTGGCCAGTGCTGAACTTCGACAACCCGGTCCCGCTGCGTGCGCGGGTCGGCCTCGGTTCGCCGCGCAGCCCCGTCTACGCCGCCGCCGGGTTAGGCGCGGGCATGGCTGCCGCCGGCCTGGTCTGGTACGCCCGCCGCCGCAGCAAGGACGGTCCCGCGCTGCGAGCCGCCACCAAGACCTGAGCCAAAATCTGAGCTTCTTCCAAGTCGCAAGGCCCTTCCGATCGGGCCGCGTTAGGCGTAGAAACAAAGTACGGGTCGGGTACCGCGAGGGGTTTCCCTCCAGGTTCTGGACTCGCGCACGACACCTCAGGCACCCACGCGGAACCAGCCGAATCAGGCGGTCGAGTCGGGCGGTGACTCCTGCGAGTCGCCTGCTCGCCGACACTTCGCAGGTGCACGCTTGGTAACCAGAGGATCGTGCGAGCAGCGGCGTCCCGTGCAAACGGGACGCCGCTCGCATTTGCTATCGGTGCAGTAAAGGCAGGGTCAAGCCCGGCGTCGGCGAGGATATTTGAGGTACCCATGGGTACTTGATCGGACGCCGAGCGGGTGCCAACTTGGTGCGGTACGAATTGAGATCGCTTGCAGTGCCAATTGCAGTGCCATCTGAACGAGACAAAGGAACGGAAGGCGCATCGTGACCGGAGTTGTTCCCGAGGCCAGCCTGTCGAACTTGTTGCACGAAACGAGGCGGTTCGATCCGCCGCCCAAGCTGGCAGCGGATGCCATCGCGAAGAAGGAGATCTACGCAGAGGCTGCGAAAGATCCCTTGGCCTTCTGGGAAAAGCAGGCGAGTCGGCTGACGTGGGCACAGACGTGGTCGCAGGTCCTTGACTGGAGTGACGCACCTTTCTCGAAGTGGTTCGTCGGCGGCAAGTTGAACGTTGCGGTCAACTGCCTCGACCGGCACGTTGAGGCCGGTCACGGCGATCAGGTCGCCTATCACTGGGAAGGCGAGCCGGGCGACACTCTCAGCATCACCTACGCCGACCTCACGAAGCGGGTATGCCAGGCCGCGAACGCGTTGACGGAACTCGGCGTCGCAGCCGGCGACCGGGTGATGATTTACATGCCGATGATTCCCGAGACCGTCGTCTCGATGCTGGCGTGTGCGCGCATCGGTGCGCCGCACTCTGTGGTATTCGGCGGATTCTCAGCCGAGGCGCTGGCGGGCCGCACGAACGACTGCGAGGCGAAGTTCATCATCACGGCCGACGGCGGCTACCGCCGTGGTGCCGCGAGTGCACTGAAGCCCGCGGTCGACTTGGCAGTGAAGGAGTGCCCGCAGGTCGAGACTGTCCTGGTCGTGCGTCGCACAGGGCAGGACGTCGAGTGGTACGAGGGCCGCGACGTCTGGTGGCACGACGTCGTCGACAAGCAGCCGCAAACCCATGCCGCGCAGGCATTCGACGCGGAGCAGCCGCTCTACATCATGTACACGAGCGGCACCACAGCGAAGCCCAAGGGAATCCTGCACACCAGCGGCGGCTACCTCACCGGCGTTAGTGCCACTCACAAGATGGTCTTCGATCTGCACGAAGACACCGACGTCTATTGGTGCGCCGCCGACATTGGCTGGGTCACCGGCCACAGCTACATCGTCTATGGCCCGCTGGCCAACCGCGCGACGTCCGTCATGTACGAGGGCACACCCGACACCCCTGGTAAGGACCGCTGGTGGTCGATGATCGAGAAGTACAAGGTCTCGATCCTCTACACCGCGCCGACCACGATCCGCACCTTCATGAAGTGGGGCGAGGAGTTCCCGCAGCTGCACGACCTCTCGTCGCTGCGACTGCTGGGCAGTGTTGGCGAGCCGATCAACCCCGAAGCGTGGATGTGGTACCGCAAGAACATTGGTGGCGACACCTGCCCGATCGTCGACACCTGGTGGCAGACCGAGACCGGCTCGATCCTCATCACCCCGTTGCCCGGCATCACGTCGACCAAGCCGGGCGCGGCCATGACCGCTTTCCCCGGCATCGCCGCCGACATCGTCGACAACGACGGGAAGTCGGTCGGCAACGGCGAGGGCGGCTACATGATCATCAGCCAGCCTTGGCCGTCGATGCTGCGCGGAATCTGGCGTGATCCGCAGCGCTACAAGGAGACCTACTGGTCGCGTTTCCCCGGTCTGTACTTCGCCGGTGACGGCGCGAAGAAGGACGAGGACGGCGACTTCTGGCTGCTCGGTCGCATCGACGACGTCATGAACATCTCCGGCCACCGCATCTCGACAACCGAGGTCGAGCACGCGCTCGTCGGTCACCCGAAGGTCGCAGAAGCCGCGGTCGTCGGCGCCAACGACCCGATCACCGGGCAGGCGATCGTTGCCTTTGTGACGGTGAAGGGCAACGTGCCCGATAGCGAATCCGGTGGTGCGGCGTTCGCGGCCGAACTGCGCGCGCACGTCGCCAAGGAGATCGGCGCGATCGCGAAGCCGCGCGACATCCTGATCAGTCCCGACCTACCGAAGACGCGGTCGGGCAAGATCATGCGCCGGTTGCTGCGCGACGTGGCTGACCACCGCGCGCTTGGTGACACGACCACGCTGCTCGACCCGAACGTGGTCGCCACGATCGCCGCGCAAATGCCAGCCTCGACCGAGGAGTAACCCGCCCGCCACCGTGCAGGTTGATCACGTAAGGGGGGTCTCGGGTACCCCCAATAGGCGTGCCGCAGCTGTTGAAGTGACGGTTCGCCTAGTGCGACGGCCTAAAAGCCCCTAAAAGCCAGAGCCGGGACGACGGGGAGTGGCCGTCCCGGCGATAGGCTGCGGCTTGGTGCGCCGGGAAGTCTGGTCGGCATGGTTCACCCCTGCCCGACTTCAGGCCCGCCGACTCCCGTGAGGTGCTTTCGTGCACGACGTCACCTCGTTCGGCGGCGCCGTCCTCGTCTGGGGCCTGGTCGGCACCGCCGCGCTGTTCGGGCGTCATGTCGCGCGCTGGATCAAGATCCCCGCTCCGGCCGTCTTCCTGCTCGCCGCTGCCATCGCTGCCAACTCCATCAAGGCGGTCAGAACAGCGGTCGACCTGCACCTGGTCGAGAACGTGGTCACGTTGGCCCTGATCGTCATTCTCTTCGACGGCGGGCTGCATCTGGGCCGACGGCGATTCCGTGAAGCCGCGGTACCGATCGTCGCCCTCGGAGTGCTCGGCACCTTCGCCACGACGGCGCTGATCGCGCTCGTGTCACACACCATCTTCGGTCTCGACTGGAAATTCGCCGCGGTGCTCGGGGCCGCGTTAGCTCCGACAGATCCGGCAGTCGTGTTCGCTGTCCTCTCAGACAAGAATCTCACCGGCCGGACGTCGGCGGTGCTTGAGGGTGAGTCTGGATTCAACGATCCCGCTGGCATCGCATTGCTCCTCGGATTCGTGCAACTCGCGACGCACAAACACGGGTCCATCGCCGTGGTGCTCGGGAATTTCGCGATCGAGATGGCGGTGGGATGTGCCGTCGGTATCACGGGCGGCTTGGGCTTGCGCCGGTTGCTGAGCCCTCGCCGTCCGAACCTCGAAGCTCCACAACCCTTGCTTGCACTCGCTGGAATCCTCGCGCTCTATGGGTTCGCAACCGTCGCGCACGGCTCGGGGTTCCTCGCGGTTCTCATCGCCGGCATCGTGATGGGCGACGCCATCAGCGGCGAAGCACCCGCAGTCGAAACATTTCACGCCACTCTCGCGAGCCTCGGCGAGATCGTCGCGTTCGTGCTGCTGGGCATCACGGTCCGCCTCCACACACTTGTCGAACACCATGCGTGGCTGATTGGGCTCGGCCTTTTCGCGATCCTCACGCTCGTCCTGCGGCCAATCGTCTGCGTGCCGCTACTTAGGGCGCTCAGGCTCGAACGGCGGCAGACCACCTTCATCGCATGGGCCGGGCTGAAAGGAGCCGTGCCGATCCTGCTCGGGGCGCTCGCGGTCAGCGGTGGTGTGCCGGACGCCGCAAGGCTCTACGCCATCGTGTTCGTGGTCGTGACGCTGTCTGTCGTCGTGCAGGGCGGCTCGTTGGCATGGGTGGCTCAAAAACTGGGCGTCGGCATAGATTCGGCCGGCCAGGACTGAGCACCGGAAGCCACGAGGAGAGCCCTTGCTCCATACTCGACGCGTGACGACACCTCTGGGCGAGCGCTCCCTCGGCGAGCTGGTGGCCACCCTCACCCGCGATTTGGCGCTCCTCCTGCACCAGGAGATCGAGCTCGTCAAGGCTGACCTGCTCAAGGCGGCAAAGAAGTTCGCGGTCGGCGCGGCCGGCCTGGCAGTCGCGGGTGTCCTGGCGCTGTTCGCGCTTCCGGTGATCTCCATCGCGATCGCGCTCGGGATCCACGCACTTGGGGTGAGCCTGGGCTGGTCCTTCCTGATCGTCGGCGGTGGCTACCTGGTGCTGGGCGGCATCGCCGCGCTCATCGGCATCAAGATGCTGGCCAGGGCCAAGCCCTCGAGCCGCACGGCCGAGTCAGTGAAGGCCGATCTGCACGCCATCGTCCGCAAGCCAGCAGCTTCTCGGGATCGGTGACGGTTTTTCACCCAGGAGGTGAGGAACCGTCCCCGATTTCGAAACCGCCATCTGTCCCAACCTGTGGCACGCTGGGCGGATGCCGGTACCCGACTCGTCTGTGGTGATGGTCGACGGACCGTGGACCCACCGCGAGGTCAGCGCGAACGGAATGCGCTTCCACGCGGCCGAGATGGGCAATACCAGCCAGGCCAACCAGGACCCGCTCGTCATCCTGCTGCACGGT
>DASRZB010000353.1:0-2983 GCA_035653855.1 Acidothermaceae bacterium
TCGGCGAGACGGCATGGCTCGCCGTCCGACCTGTTGTTGCACTGTTGTTGCGGCTCTCGCTGCGCCGACTCGCGACGCTTGTAGAAGCAGCTGAGAAGTCGTGACCGCCGTCGTCGGACCGGACGGCCGGCGCCGTTGCAACTGGGCGCACAGCGCTCCTGAATACATCGAGTACCACGACAACGAGTGGGGTCGCGCTGTTCACGGCGACGATGCGATGTTCGAGCGGCTGGTGCTCGAGGCCTTTCAGTCCGGGTTGTCGTTCATCACGATCCTGCGCAAACGGGCGGCGTTTCGGTCAGCGTTCGCGGGTTTCTCGATCGAGGCGGTTGCGCAGTTCGACGAGGCGGACGCCGAGAGGCTGATGTCCGATGCGGGCATCGTCCGTAACCGAGCGAAGATCGCGGCCAGCATGGCGAACGCGCGGGCCGCGATGGCAGTACCGGAAGGCTTGTCCGAGCTGTTGTGGTCGTTCGCGCCGACCCGGAGGCGGGCGGCTCCGAAGAACGACGCCGACATCCCGGCCATCTCGCCGGAGTCAACCGCGATGGCCAAAGAGTTGAAGCGGCGCGGCTTTCAGTTCGTCGGGCCCACGACCGCGTACGCGCATATGCAGGCCACCGGCATCGTCAACGACCACCTGGCGACCTGCTACGTGCGCAAGCTCATGTCTTAGAAATCGTGCTGCCTAAATCGGTCAGATGACCTAGCGGCCGCGAAAGACCGGTGGCCGCTTGTCGAGGAACGCGCGCACCGCGTCGGCGTGGTCCTCTGTCGTACCGGCAAGTGTTTGCATGCCAGCCTCCATGTCGAGTGCGTCCGGCAGGCCGTGTCCGGCGGAGTAGGCGAGCGCTTGCTTCGTCGCGCCGAACGCGACGGTCGGGCCTGCGGCGAGCTCGGCGGCAACCATGGCTGTACGCGCTGCCAGGCCGGTACTGGGAACGACTTCGGTGGCCAGGCCGAGAGCCAACGCGTCGGCCGCCGAGACTGGCCGCGCGCGCAACAGCAAGTCCGTCGCCCGTCCGAAGCCGACTAACCGCGGCAGGGTCCATGACAGCCCTGAGTCGACGGACAACCCGATACCGGCGAACGCCAGATAGAACACAGCAACGTCCGACACCAGCCGCAGATCGCACGCGAAGGCCATCGCCGCACCCGCACCTGCCGCCATCCCGTTTACTGCTGCGATGACTGGCTTTGGCATCGTTGCCAGCGCCGTGACGATCGGGATGTAGTGGGCACCCAAGGTGTCCCAGGCGGCGGTCGCGTCCGCGGACAATGCGGCCGCGTGCTCCCTGAGGTCCTGGCCGAGGCAGAATGTGCTGCCTGAACCGGTGAGCACCACCGCGCGCACGGCCGGGTCGTCGGCGAGCCGGTTCAGCGCATCGCGCAATGCGGTCTTGGTTGCGGTGGACAGGACCCCGCGGTCGCTGACGATCGTGACCGTGCCCACGGCGTCCGCGATGGCCAGATCTACCCCATGGCGATGGCCTGCGGCGGCCGGGAATTCGGACACAGAACCTCCTCGGAACTGCCCTGGCCGGGGCGGGGACGCCGCCGCGGTTTCCTTCTGGCCCCCTCTCTCCACGATAATCTTGGTTAAGACAGTGCGATGGGGTTCGGCGCTCGACGTGCCGGACGTACACCGCTCGACGTGTAGGACGTACAGAGGGAGCGCGAATGGCGGCCATGAAGCCGCGGACGGGCGACGGTCCGCTCGAGGTCACCAAGGAGGGCCGTGGCATCGTGATGCGCGTTCCCCTCGAAGGCGGTGGCCGGCTCGTCGTGGAGTTGTCCGCAGACGAGGCCAGCGCCCTTGGCGACGCCCTCAAGAATGTGGTCGGCTGATAGACCCAAATCGGTGGCGGCCCCGTCGAAGTCCACTGGGACTTCGTGCGGGGCCTCAATCGTGTCGGGGGTAGCGTCGACCTGGTCCGTACTCCAGCTTCGAAAGGTTCGCGCGTGCCGCCCACGGTAAAGCTCGCAGCTACGGTCCCATCTGGCGCTGCTGCGCTCGTCGTGGCGATCACGCCCGGCACGGGCGACCCAGCTGTGCCGAAGCTCGGACGCGGCGCAGCGGGCGACATTGAGAGCTTCGGTGCCGACCCTGACGCGCTGCTCGCCGTGCTGACAAGAGAGAAGACGAAAGGCAACGTCGGGGACGTCGGAGGGCTGCCGGTTGGTGCGGGGCTGATTCTCGCGGCGGGTCTCGGTGACGCAACGCCGCGTGACTACCGTCGTGCCGGCGCTGCCATCGCCCGGCGTTTGAAGAGCGTCGAATCTGCGGCCGTCACCGTGGCACGGCGGTCGACCCCCGCACAGATTCGGGCGTTGGCCGAGGGTTTGCTCCTCGGCGGCTACTCATTCAAGGTGACCAACTCACCTAAGCCCGAGACGCTCGCGTCGATCACGCTTGTCGTCGACCAGGTGACGGATGCGATCTCCGAGGCAGTCGCGCACGGCATCACAACGGCGACCGCCAGCGCGCTCGCCCGCGACTTCGCTAACACGCCGTCGTCGACGAAGACTCCGGCTTGGCTGGCCAGGCAGGCAACTGCGCTTGCTCGCAAGAGCGGCCTTAAGATCCGGGTCCGCGACGACCGCGAGCTGCGCGCAGAGGGGTTCGGCGGCGTGATCGCGGTGGGCATGGGTTCGGTCAGCCCACCGCGCCTCATCGAGTTGACCTACACCCCAGACCCCGCGATCGCGGTCGACGGGCATGTCGTGCTCGTCGGCAAGGGCATCACCTTCGACTCAGGCGGACTCTCGCTGAAGCCCAACGCGGGCATGATCGCGATGAAGACCGACATGGCGGCCGGTGGCGCGATTATCGCGGCGATGTCGGTGCTGCGTGAGTTGGGTGTGCGGGTGCAGGTCACCGGACTCGTGCCGGCCGCGGAGAACATGCCGTCTGGTTCGGCACAGCGGCCCAGTGACGTCATCACCCAGTACGGCGGCATGACCGTCGAGGTGCTCAACACCG
>DASRZB010000354.1:0-8204 GCA_035653855.1 Acidothermaceae bacterium
GCGGTGGTGAAGCCGTAGACGAGCAGGAACAGGCCGCCGGTGACGGTGATCGCGCCTGGTAGGTCGTAGCTGTGCCGTTGTTCGGCGCGGCTTTCGCGGATGAATCGGCTGGCGGCCGCGGCTGCAAGAAGCGCGATGGGCACGTTGATCAGCAACGTCCAGCGCCAAGAGGCCAGCTGGGTCAAGGTGCCGCCCAAGACCAGCCCGATCGCTGCTCCACCGCCGGCGATCGCGCCGTACACGCCGAATGCACGGGCCCGCTCACGGGATTCGGTGAACGTGACGGTGAGCAGCGACAACGCTGCGGGTGCCATCACCGCGGCGAAGGCGCCTTGCAGGGCGCGTGCTCCGAACAGCATCGCCGGGTCTTGGGCGAGTCCGCCCAGTGCGGAGGCGGCGCCGAAGCCGAGCAGACCGACGATGAACATCCGTCGGCGGCCGAGGTAGTCCGCGATTCGGCCGCCGAGCAGCAACAGGCTGCCGAACGCCAGCGTGTAGGCGCTCATCACCCATTGCCGGTCGGCCAGTGAGATGTGCAACGAACGCTGTGCCGATGGCAACGCCACGATCACGACGGACGCATCGAGCACGATCATCAGTTGCGCCATCGCGATCACCGCCAGTGACCACCAGCGGCGGGGGTCGGGTTCTAGTTGCGCCGTACCGGTCAGGTTTTCTCGGGCTATCTCGTTCGTGGTCACCGGTTGCCTCATCTCCGAGCTACAATCGGAACGTCTACTCCGTTTCGCTCGACGATACGGAACGACCGTTCCGTTTGTCAACCACCAGCCGGAGGCACGACCGATGCGGGCCGATGCGCTGAAGAACCGCGAGCGGATCCTTGAGGCTGCCGAAACAACGTTCGCGAGCCTTGGGCTGTCAGTCCCGATCGACGTTGTCGCCGAACAGGCCGGTGTTGGAGTCGGGACTCTCTACCGCCACTTCCCAACCAAAGAAGCACTCTTCGAAGCGATCGTGATGACTCGTCTCGAAGAGCTGGTGGACCAGACCAAGACTCGGATTGACGCGAGCGATCCTGCGGATGCGCTGTTCTCGTTCCTGCGTCGGTTCGCGACCGAAGCGCTGGCGAAGGCCGACCTCTTTGACGCCATGAACGCGGCCGGCTTCGACATCAAATCGGGGTGTGCGGGAATGATTGATGACCTGAAGCGCGGCATCGACGTTCTCGTCGGGCGCGCCAAGGCGGTCCACGCAGTACGTCCAGACGTCACAGCCGACGAAGTGATGAGCCTGATATCCGGCACCTGCATGGCCGCGCGCCAAGCGGGCCTCGACGACGCATCGTGCCAGCGCATGGTCGACATCGTGTGCGAAGGCATGCGACCGCCAGTACCGCGCTAGCGACCGATGTATAGGTTGTGGGGCGCAACAAATGTCTCCTTTGTGACCGATCTCATGTAGCCATCCGGTCGCAGGTTGGACACATTGTTCTGATGGCTATTTGCGTCTGGGGCGGCTCGCGTGGTTGATGTTGACGGCGCGCTTGATCGCGCTGGACTGAGGAACGTCCACGTCCGAGATTTCGTTCGCTACTGGGCAGAACTGACAGGTGCCGAGCGCGTCGACGTTGTCGACGCATCTGACGATGCTCGACTCATCGAAGAATCGCTCGACGCTGGCGAGATCCTGCCGGTTGGTGACGGTGCTTACTACTCACGTAGCTACATCAAGGACACTGCGCGCTCCGAAGAGCGCACCATCGTGGCGACCAGTTCACCGGCTGACAAGGGCGTGTACAACAACTGGCGGCCTGCGACGGAGATGCATCCGATTCTTGAGGAGCGGATGCGTAACGCATCGGTCGGTAAGACGATGTACGTGGTGCCGTACTTGATGGCACCGCCCGGCTCACCGCTGGCGCCGTATGCGGCTGGTGTCGAGCTGACCGACTCGCGCACGGTCGCGTTGCACATGATCCGGATGGCGCGTGTGGGTGTCGCTTACATCGACAACCTCGCCGACCCGTCGATGTTCGTGCGTGCAGTACATGTGACCGGCGACTTGGAAAACCTGGGGCAGGGCACGCCCCATGATCAGCGCTACTTTGTCACATTCGCTGACGAGCGCACGATCTTGCATTTCGGCTCGTCGTATGGTGGCAACGCATTGCTCGGCAAGATCGCCCATGGGCTGCGCCAGGCTGCTTACGACGGCTGGGTTTCGCATGGTTTCTTGGCGGAGCAGTTCATGTTGCTTGGCATCACCGACAGGGTGACCGGACGCAAGTACCACATCTGCGGAGGCTTCCCCAGCGCGTCCGGCAAGACCAACCTCGCGATGACACTGGCGCCCGATGCACTCGGTGAGCGTTACTACGTCGAGTTCTACGGCGACGACATCGCCTGGCTCTGGGTTGACCCGGACGACGGGCGGATCCGTGCGATCAATCCGGAGTTCGGCGTGTTCGGCGTCGCCAAGGACACCAATGAGGAGACGAATCCCACCGCGCTCGCGGCAACAGGCACGGGGACGGGCGCGATATTTACTAACGTCGCCTACAACGAGAAGACCCACGAGGTGTGGTGGGAAGGCCGGACGCCGGACCCGCCCGTCGACGTCGACGGTTGGCTGGACTGGACGGGAACTCCGATCGTCGACCGTGAGGGGGCCGCGCGGGCGCAGCCGTGGGCGCATCCGAACAGTCGCTTCACGACGACGTTGGCGAACGTGTCGAATGTAGCGACCGATTTCGCCGATCCGAATGGTGTGCCGATCGATGCAATCATCTTTGGCGGCCGGACACGTGACCGCGAGCCGTTGATCCGGGCGATCAACGACGTCGCCGAGGGCGTCTACGACGGCCTTACCCTTGGCGCTGAAGCGACATCGGCGGCCGAAGGCGTCGACGGCCAGCTGCGCTACGACCCGATGTCGATGCGACCATTTATGGCCTACCCCGAGGGTGCCTACGCCCAGCATTGGCTCGACATCATCGGCGCCGCTCGCGAAAATCCCCTCTTCGCCCACGTCAACTGGTTCCAGCGCGACCCCAGCGACGGTCATTTCCGGTGGCCGGGATACCGCGACAACCTGCGTGCACTGTTGTGGCTGATCCGGCTCAAGAACGGCGAAGTCCAAGGCGTTGCTAGCGCCGTCGGGATCCTGCCGGTCCACTCCGAACTCGACCTCGACGGGCTCATCGTCGACGACACCGACTTCGATGAACTGCTCAGTATCGACCTGGATCGCTGGCGGCAAGAGATGGGCTTCCGCGAAACGCATCTGGCTCAGTTCGTCGGCCTGCCAGAGGAAATCTGGCAGGCCCACCGCCGCGTGGCCGCTGCGCTCGACGGCGGCGTCACCTGACCTGCTATGTCAGTTGAGCTGCTAGGAATGGCCCGCTAACGGGCGGACTGCAGGCTTACGACCCGGCGGCTGCTGCGGCCGCGCAAGCAACGGGGCGATCGGAGTGATCGGTCGCGAGACGGAAGCTCCGGCCTGCAAAGTCACCTCATCGCCCTCGTGGTAGAAGGTCAACGTCGCGTCGGCGCCGTCACGCAGCAAATACGTCACTTCCTGCTGGCCGATATCAACCTTCACCTTCAAACCCCTCCACCTCACGTTGAAGGAAAGGCGGTTGATGGCTTCCGGAAGATGCGGCCTGAATTGAAGCTTGCCGCCCTCGTCGCGAGCGCCGCCGAAGCCGACGACGAGCGATACCCAGGCGCCGGCCAGAGAGGCCATGTGCAGGCCGTCGCGCGTGTTGTGGTGAATGTCGTGCAGGTCGATGAACGCCGCTTCGGAGGCGTAGTCGTACGCGAGCTCCAGATGGCCAACTTCAGCGCAGATGACGGCCTGGACATTCGCTGACAACGACGAGTCGCGCACGGTCCGCTTCTCGTAGTAGTCGACATTGCGTGCCTTGTCGTCGGGGGAGAAGACAGTGCCGTACATGCACATGGCGAGCTCAAGGTCGGCCTGCTTGATGACCTGCCGCCGGTAAAGCTCGAAATACGGCACATGCAAGAGCAGCGGATACTTGTCCTTGTTCGCTTCAAAGTCCCATTCAGGCAACATGGTGAAGCCGAAGTTCTGTTCATGAACGCGCAACTGCTCGTTGTAGGGCACCGAAACTGCAGCGGCGGCTGACCGCCACGTGGCGATCTCGCTCGAGGTTACGCCGTACTGCGCCGACAGATCGAGATGGCGTTCGGCGGCGTCGGCCGCCGCAACGAGATTGTGAGCCGCGGCCAAATTCGTGTAGATATTGTCGTCCACCAGCGCCGTGTATTCGTCCGGGCCGGTGACGCCCGCGATGTGCCACCTGCCGTCGCGACCGAAGTTGCCGAGGGACATCCACAGTCGCGCCGATTCCGCCAACAACTCGAGGCCCCCTTGAACCTCGACCGACAGATCGCCCGTAACGTCGGTGTACCGCGCGAGGGCGTTGCCGACGTCGGCGGTGACATGCATCGCCGCGGTCCCGGCGGGCCAGTATCCGGAGCACTCCTCGCCGCGGATAGTTCGCCATGGGAATGCGGCGCCCTTGACGCCCAGCGTTTGCGCGCGCTGTTTGGCCAAGTCGAGCGTCGAATAGCGCCACCGCAGCGCGTGGGCTGCGGCGTCGGGTGCGGTGTAGATGAGTACGGGCAGCACGAACGCCTCGGTATCCCAGAAGGTGTGGCCGTCGTAGCCCGGCCCGGTCAGGCCTTTCGCCGCGATGCTGCGGCCCTCACCGCGCGCGCTCGCCTGCAAGACGTGGAACAGCCCGAACCGCGCCGCCTGCTGGATCTCCTCGTCACCCTCGACCTCGACGTCGGCGCCGTCCCAGAACTCGTCGAGATATTCACGTTGTTCTGCAAGCAGTTGCTCAAAACCCGAAAGTCGCGCCATCGTCACGGCACCGGCGACCTGGTCGCGAAGCGCCTCCTGGCTGCGAACGTTCGACCAGCCCCAGCCGACGTACTTGCGAAGCGTCAGCTTCTCGCCAGGCTGGAGTGAACTAATCGCCGTTAGCCGCGCCCAGTCGGGTGCGTAATGGGACTCGAGGTCGATCTTGCCTGGACCCTCGAGTACGTTCGCCATCCCTGCGGCCATTTGGAGCTTGCTCGCGCGGGTGCGGTGTACGAGGAGCATGCCTTGTTCGGTGATCGATTGGTCGACCGCCTCCAGCGGGCTCTCCATGGCGGCGGCCTCGCGTGGATCCCCGGTCTGCGCAGGTACCGCTTCGTTCGCCACCAGTTCGGACTGCACGACGACACGGATCGGATCGTCGACGGCCTCGACCTCGTACTCGATTGCGGCGATCGCGCGTTGCGTAAACGACACCAGGCGCGTCGATCGAAGTCGAATCTTCTTGCCGGCTGGCGATATCCATTCCACATTTCGGACCAGAGTCCCGGCCCGAAGGTCGAGCACCCGCTCGTGCGACACGAGTGTTCCGTAGCGCACGTCGAACGGTTCATCATCGACGAGCAGCCGGATCAGCTTGCCATTGGTGACGTTGACGATCGACTGACTCGACTCCGGGTTTCCGTACGCGCTCTCCGCGTAAGGCAGCGGGCGCAACTCGAAAAACGAGTTGAGGTAGGTGCCGGGGATGCCGTGCGGCTCGCCCTCGTCAAGGTTGCCGCGAAGGCCGATATGCCCATTGGCCAGCGCGAACAATGACTCGGACTGGGCGATCACGTCGAGGTTGAGCCGCGTTTCGCGCAGTTGCCACGGCTCCGCGGGGTAAGCGGGGTGGGCGATCATGCACGGCCGCCGGTCATGTGGTGTTTCCCGCCGTCCCTGTTCTCGCCAAGTAGTTCCGACAGGTCGGTCACGACGATATCGGCGCCGTACTCCTTCAGTTGCTTGCCGTGTGTGGCATCAAGTCGGTTAACGCCCACGACGCAGCCGAACTTGCCGGCTCGCCCCGCCTCGACGCCGGCTAGTGCGTCTTCGAACACAGCAGCGGCGGCGGGCTCGACGCCGGCACACTTGGCGCCGGCGAGGAACGTGTCGGGTGCCGGCTTCCCCTTCAGGTGGTCGGTCTGGATAGTCACGCCGTCGATGTGGCCCTCGACCAAACTGGCAAGCCCAGTCACCTCGAGAACGGCAGCGGTGTTGGCGCTGGACGACACGACCACGCGCCGCAAACCGGCGTCCCGTGCGGCTTCAAGGTATCGACGCGAACCCTCGAAGACCTTCACGCCGTCCTGCTTGATGTGCTTGAGCAGTAGCACGTTCTTGCGGTTACCCAAGCCGTTGACGGTCTCGGCGTCAGGGCTGTCATCAGGCTTACCCTCGGGTAGCTCGATGCCGCGACTGTGCAGGAACGTGCGGACGCCGTCAGCGCGGGGGAGGCCGTCGACGTAGTTGTCGTAGTCCTTGTCCGGATCGAAGGGCACGAACGGCGTGCCGTTGCTGGCAGCGCGCGCCTTGAGGAACGCGTCGAACGTCTCGGTCCAGGCCAAGTCATGGACCGAAGCGGTGTCGGTCAACACGCCGTCGAGATCGAACAGGCACGCTGTCACGTGGTCGGGCAACCCCAGCATTGTGGCCTCCTTTGAGTAATAGCATTCCCCAATCGGTGCAACCGACGCCCGCGGGAGGTCACCATGCCGGGAATCGTGTCGCCAGGCTTTTTCGGTCGCAAACGCGAGAGTGGCCCGGCTCTGCCACCTGGTCAGTATCTGGTGCGCGACTTCCCGGTGCTGTCGGCGGGTCCGACGCCCAGGGTCACTCCTGCCACCTGGGAGTTCCGCATTGTCGCCGAGACGGGCGAGCAGCGAACCTGGAACTGGACAGCGTTTCGCGCGTTGCCCGCCGTCGACGTGACCGCCGACCTGCATTGCGTCACGAAATGGTCAAAGCTCGGTACTGCGTGGCGCGGCGTATCGGTCGACGTCTTGGTTGAGGGCATCGAGACCAACGCGGAGTACGCGCTGGTGCTGTCCTACGGCGGCTACACCACGAACCTGCCGTTGCACGATTTGCTCGACGGGAAGGCGTGGCTCGCATTCGCCTATGACGGATCTGATCTGACGCCTGAACATGGCGGTCCGGTGCGACTCCTCGTGCCGCACCTGTACCTCTGGAAGTCGGCGAAGTGGGTGCGCGGGATCGACCTTCGCACGACGGAGCAGCGCGGGTTCTGGGAGCAGTTGGGCTATCACGATTACGGAGATCCGTGGCTCGAGCAGCGGTACTCGGAAGACTGACCTGGCGCGTCGGCACGCTGGTCTCCTTTCGTGACGAGACCGCGGCCGCCCGCACGTTGGTTTTCCAGATCCCCGACTGGCCAGGGCACCTCGCCGGCCAACACGTCGACGTCCGACTCACCGCCCCTGACGGCTATTCGACGGAGCGCTCGTACTCGATCGCGTCCGCCGCTGACGGCGACCGGGTCGAGCTGACTGTTGAGCGATTGCGGGACGGCGAGGTGTCGCCGTATCTGTCGCAGGTACTGTCGGTCGGCGATCAGATCGAATTGCGCGGGCCTATCGGTGGTTGGTTCGTCTGGGATCCCGAGGCTGATTCGCCGGCGCTGCTGGTCGGTGGCGGTTCGGGCGTGGTGCCGTTGATGGCGATGGTGCGGACGCGTGCGCAGCTTGGTTCGACCACTCCGTTTCGGCTCCTGTACTCGGTTCGCGATCCGGCGTCCGTGCTGTACGGACAGGAACTCGATCGGCTGCGGTCTGATCCGCTGCTTGAGGTGCAGTATGCGTTTACCCGTCAAACGCCGGCTGCCTTCTCACGGCCGGCCGGTCGCATCGACGCGGCGTTCCTCGAGGAATCCGGCTACAGCGCGACGCTGCGACCGGCTGTGTTTGTGTGTGGCCCGACGGGCTTCGTCGAAACGATCGCTGATCTGCTCGTTGCTGCGGGCCACAATCCGCACCGCGTGAAGACCGAGCGATTCGGACCCAGTGGAGGGAGCACGGGATGAGCGTTGTTCTTGACGGCAACACGATGGCGGGCGCGCTCGGTGAGCTGTTTGCGGTCGATGTGAGTGTCGCCGTCTTCGAGTGTGCGGGGTGCGGCCACTCGGGCGTGGTTGCGGAGGTAGTGGTCTACGCCGACGCCCCCGGTATGGTCGGGCGTTGTCCGGAGTGTTCCGATGTGCTGCTTCGTCTCGCGCGATCAGATCGCCGGGCCTGGCTCGACATGAGCGGCGTCGTCAGACGCATTCACATCAGCGAGCCGGTCGTCCGCGAGTCGAGCCGTAGCTACCTACTCGACCGACGTACCTCGAGCCA
>DASRZB010000355.1:0-3156 GCA_035653855.1 Acidothermaceae bacterium
CTGTCGTCGCTCGATGCGGGCTGTGGTGTCAGCCATCGCATGCGTGACGCCGCCAAGAATCGCGCCGACCGCGACAATTCCGACGCCGATCCAGAACACCACGGGGTTCGCAGCGATCAAGCCGATGCCTGCGACCAGGAAGCCGACGCACACAAGGAACACCACGACCCACGACACCGGCCGCGCAGGGATGTGGCCGAAGTGCTCGTCGATACCGAGGTCGTCCGGCGGCAGGTCAGGCATGGGCGCGATCGTACTTCATGGCCCTGTACTTCATGGGCGCGTGTCGACTTCGCCTTCGGGCTTGCCGGGCGCAGCGTTGGCTGGCCAGCCGAACGTGTCGCCGCGATGCCGCGGGCGTTGCCCGAGCTGTACCCCGGGGAGCAGCTTGCCGAGTGGCTCGGCTGGCACCGGCACCGACGTGCTGACCGGCGGCGCCCCGGGAATTGCCGGGACGGCGCCTTCAGCTATGGCGGGTTCAAGCTCGGCGCGACCACCTGGCGGCAGCGGCTCTGCAATTACCGGGACACTCGCGGGCGTTCGGGCTTCGCTCATACCCCAGTGAATATCAGATCAACTGAATATCAGATCAGCTGGCCCAGTCCAGCAGCGAGTCTGGCCGGTCAGGCTCCCGCAACTTCGCGAGCGCCTCCTTCTCGATCTGCCGAATCCGCTCACGAGTAAGACCGACGTCGCGGCCGATCTCGTCGAGCGTGTGCGGCCGACCCTCGGCAAGCCCGAAGCGCAGCGCTAGCACCCGCGCCTCTCGCGGCTCGAGGCCGGCAAGTGCGCGATGCACCGTCTCGATCATGGTCTGGTACTCCAACGCGTCGGACGCCGCCGGCGCCTCGAAGTCCTCGATGAGGTCGCCAAGCCTGGTGTCCTCGTCGTCGCCGACCGGATTGTCGAGACTGACCGGCTGCCGAGCGTTGCGCAGCATCTCCTCGATTTGCTCAGGAGTGCGATCGAGCTCAGTCGCCAATTCCTCGGGAGTGGGCTCGCGGCCAAATCGCTGGTGCATGTCGCGCTGCAGCCTGCCGAGCTTGTTGAGTTGTTCGACAACGTGGACAGGGAGCCGGATCGTGCGGGCCTGGTCGGCCAACGCACGGGTAATGGCCTGCCGGATCCACCACATGGCATACGTCGAGAACTTGTAGCCCTTGGTGTAGTCGAACTTCTCGACCGCGCGAATGAGGCCGAGGTTGCCTTCCTGGACGACGTCGAGGAACGACATGCCGCGGTTGGAGTAGCGCTTCGCGACCGACACGACCAGGCGCAGGTTCGCCTCGAGCATGTGGGCCTTTGCAAGCGCGCCGTCGGCGGCAATCGCCTCAAGCTCACGCCGCTGGCGCGCCGTGAGCTTTCCGGCGAGCTTGTGCTCGGCGTAGACGCCGGCCTCGATCCGCTTCGACAGCTCGACTTCCTGAGCTGCGTCGAGCAGCGCCGTCCGGCCGATTTCGTTGAGGTAGTTGCGGACCGGATCGGCCGACACGCCTGGCTCATCGGCGTCCAGATCCGGCTCTTCGACCTCGATCACGGTGGTCTCAAGATCATCTATGGTGCCTGCGTCCAGCGCGAGCTCGGCCTCGTCACGAGCAACCTTCGGGTCGCTGGCGATGGGCCGGTTCGCTGTCCGCTGGCGGTCACGCGTAGTGATGGCTGTCTCCTTCATAGGGTTCATGCTCCTGTTACAACGCTTCAGGACCGTTGATGTTCCTGGCGTCACGCTCAAAGAAACGAATATTCGCGACAATCCGGGCGCACCCGTGCTCTGCTTCTACCCGATCCGACGCTCGGATCACCCAATTGGTTCGCAGAGCTGTTTCGCAGAGCCGCGGCCCACCCAGACGCGGAGCACGTCAAGAGTGCGGTGAGGAGGTACTAGCGCAGTTAGGAGGTACTCGGGCCGACCCAGAGGTTGATGCCGCCCTCGATCGCGTAGCGGTCGATCTCCGCGAGCTCGTCGGTGCTAAAGGCCAGGTTGCCGAGCGCGCCGACGTTTTGTTCGAGCTGGGCCACACTGCTCGCTCCGATCAGGACCGACGTCACTCGCTGGTCGCGCAACGCCCAGGCGAGGGCGAGTTGGGCCAGCGTCTGACCGCGGCGCTCGGCCAGCCTGTTTAGCGCTTTGACGTGCGTCATGTTCTGGTCGGTCAGCAGCGACGAGTCGAGCGACTTGTTCTGGGCGGCACGCGAGTCTTGCGGGATGCCGCCCAGGTAGCGGTCGGTCAGCATGCCCTGCGCAAGTGGTGAGAAGGCGATGCAACCAACCCCGTTCCGGCCCAGCACGTCGAGCAGGTCCTCCTCGATCCAGCGGTTGAGCATGGAGTACGAGGGCTGGTGGATCAGCAGTGGCGTGCCGAGCTCGCGCAGTATCGCAATGGCCTCATCTGTGCGGCGGCCCGAGTACGAGGAAATCCCTATGTAGAGGGCTTTTCCTTGACGCACGGCGGTGTCGAGCGCGCCGAGTGACTCCTCCATCGGGGTGTCAGGGTCGAAGCGGTGGTGGTAGAAGATGTCGACGTAGTCGAGGCCCAGCCGCGACAGGCTCTGGTCGAGGCTCGCCAGCAGATACTTGCGCGAGCCCCGGTCGCCGTACGGGCCCGGCCACATGTCCCAACCGGCCTTGCTCGAGATGATGAGCTCGTCGCGGTACGGCTTGAAATCCTGCGCGAACAGGTGGCCGAAGTTCTTCTCCGCGCCGCCGTACGGCGGGCCGTAGTTGTTCGCCAGGTCGAAGTGGGTGATCCCGAGATCAAACGCACGGCGCAGGATCGCCCGCTGGGTCTCAAGGGGCTTGTCATCACCGAAGTTGTGCCACAAGCCGAGCGACACCGCAGGCAGGTCGATGCCGCTGCGCCCACATCGCCGGTAGGTCATCTGGTCGTAGCGGGCGTCGGCCGCGTGATACGTCAAGACGTGCTCCCTGGTTTGATCACATCCGAACTGCCGTCACATCCGAACCGCCGTCACATCCGAACTGCCGTGACGCCGCTTAGGGTACCGATCAGCACCCAGGCGCCCGACAGGCTGGGTGACGCAAAATGCGGTAGCGACCCGACGGAAATCTGACCGACCGTCGCGCCGGACGCTGCGTTCAGCGCGACCAGAGATCCCGAGCCATCTGTCGTGTACACCGTGCCCGACGCGACCACG
>DASRZB010000356.1:0-2027 GCA_035653855.1 Acidothermaceae bacterium
GATGTCGTGCGAGGCGCATTCGTCACAAATCGGGTCCCACCGCGCTGAGTCGACAAAGGTCGACAGCATGCGGCGCATCACTGAGTGGTCACCAGTCGATGGCGCCGCGTCGACGTAGCTGCGTCGCTTCAAGTCGATCAGCCAGACGTCCTCCGTGTCGAGGGCTTGGGCATCGCGTCGGGCTCGGTCCACCTCACGCATCAGCCAGACGAAATCCTCATAGCGCTCAATGATGTCGGCGAGCCTGCCATCGTTGATGGCCACGAGGACAGTCACGGACGACGCGGGCCGGTCTTCGCCTTGAAGGCCATTTAGCTTCTCGATGAGTTGTTCGTCAGCGTTCTGGCCGCGGTGCGCCTCGGACGCATCGTAGCACGCTCGAAAGCGATGATTGCCGAGCTCGTAGCTCCAGCCACTGTCGTCCGGCTCGGCGGCAATCGCCCCACGCTTGTGCAGTTCGTCCTCGACCCGCGCAAGGAATGCCGTCTTACCGTCGCCCGGGTTCCCGGTGAGGAATACCGCCCGAGGAGTCCGCTCCAGAATGGCCGGAAGCAACTCGGTGTCCAGAGCAGTGGGGACATAGGTCGTCTTGGCGAAGTCCGTGTCGAGCCCGCGGTTGTCGGCGTTACCGAGCCGAGAATTGCGGAACAGGCCGCGCAACTCGTCGACCCACGGATTGACGCGGTCAGTCAGCGTACCGCGGGTGACGTTCTCTCGAGGAGGCGCCAGGAGCGCCGCGCGCATCTCGGCCGTCGAGACGAAGCGGCGTGTCGGATCGCGGTCCACCGCGCGAAGCAGCGTTCGGGCGTAGGGCCGAACATCGTTTGGAAGCCACGAGAGATCGGAGATCGGGCGCTGCTCGATCGTGTCGTCTTCGAACGGCTTACGCCCGGTGAGCGCAAGAAACAGGACCACGCCGACGCTATAACGGTCGGTTGAGTCGGGGGGCTGCGTGCCGAGATACGCGTCAGGGGGTAGATAACCCGGTGTGCCCGCGAGATCGACGGCCTCCCCGACTGGCGTGGCCGCTCCATAGTCGATCAGGATTGGGCGACCGGTATCGCCACGCAGGATGATATTGTCAGGTTTGATGTCACGGTGGAGCAGATGATGTTGCTCGAGATGCTCTACGGCATCAAGGAGCCCGTTCGCTAGCTGCCGCCAGCGAACAAGATTGGCTCGATAGATGGGTAGTTCGTCGCTCAAACGCGGCCCGTCGACGAATTCGAGTTTGACGTGAACATCATGATTTGGCGGATACACGTCGTAGACGCGCGGCAGATTGAGGTGCGGATATTGTCGCAGGATCTGAAATTCGCGCAATGCCTCGCTAAACGCGCCGCGATGCATGGGCCGGAGCAACTGTTTGAGCGCGAACCAGCCGTCAGCGACCGTATCCTCGGCAAGGAACGTGCGCGCCGAGGCCCCCAGACCGACGATTCGTTCGACGCGGTAACGGCCATCCAAGAGTCGGTTACTGTCGATCGCAGTATCGGTATCCCACTGCCGCCAAACCTCTTCGAGCTGAGCGGCACATTCGCTCGCCGGTAGGCGTTGTGATTCTGCGCTACCGACGGGTGCCATCGGGCCGGCTGCGAGCGCCTGCGAAAGTACGCTGGCAACGCGTTGCGCGGTCGCTTGCGGTAGATATGGCCAAGCTTCACTCGGCTCCGGCACGGTAATGGTGCCGTCGCTTCCCCTCAGTTGCGTGACCAGTTTGCCTGCGAGACGCTCGAGGAAGATGAGCGCCAGAGTGAAGGTGTCGGAGTCGGCGGTGGCGAAGGCATAGCTTCCCATCACGCCGATCTCCGGCGCCGCGTAGGGATCGTCGGTCAGGCGCTCGTCGAGCAGCCCGGCTATGGTATGTGTTCCGTGACGTGCTGCGAAGAAGTTGGTGAATATTACTCCGGGGCCGCTCTGAGACTCGGCTATGTAGGTCGTATCCGGCCCTAATGCTCGATGGACGATATTCGCAGCATGCACTTGGGATAGTGCCCGGAAGGCCGCGATACACCGGCGGAGCTCGC
>DASRZB010000357.1:0-3624 GCA_035653855.1 Acidothermaceae bacterium
GAACTCACGGCGTACGTGCGCGCGCACGATCTCGGCGCGCCGCTAGTCACCCGCTACGTTCGCTGGCTCAGCGAGTTCATCAGTGGTAACTGGGGTACGTCGGCCGTTACCCGCTCCGCCGTGCGGCCAGCGGTGGTGCCCCGGCTCGAACGGACGTTTCTGCTGGCCGCGGTCTCGATGGCAATCGCACTGCCGCTGTCACTGGTGTTGGGTGTCGCTTCGGCGCGGCGCTACGGCAGCCGGCCTGACATCTCCGCGAACATGCTGCTCGTGGTCGTGTCTGCGATGCCCGAGTTTGTCGTCGGAATCGTGGTGCTGGTTGTATTCGCGGTCTGGCTTGGTCTGCTTCCTCCCAACAGTGCGTCACTGACGTTCGGTCCGCCCAGCGCCCGGATCGAGGCGTTCGCGCTGCCCGCGCTCACGCTGATCCTGGTGTCGATTCCCTACCTGACGCGGGTGACGCGGGTCGCCATGCGGGAGGCGTTGACGGCGCCGTACGCCCGGTCGGCGACGCTCCGTGGCATCCCACGCAGGTCAGTGACGTGGAATCACGCGATGCGAAACGCTGCCGTGCCGATCGCCAACGCCGTCGCCCTGAACCTGATCTACCTGCTAGGCGGGGTGATCGTCGTCGAGAATCTCTTCGGATTCCCCGGCGCGGGTCAGGATCTGGTCGAGGCGATCGGCAACGGAGACGTGATCACGGTGGAGGCGATCGGCCTGGTGATGGCGACTGCCTTCGTGGGCGTCTCTATCGTGACGGACCTGCTGGTCGTGTACTTCAACCCCCGCCTTCGCCAGACCGGCGCGTGATGGCTGCGGTCTCCGCCGAACACGAAGGATCCGCATCCGCCAGCGGTCGGGCCGCCAGCGCCTGGCGTCAGGTGCTCGCAAGCCCCGAGGGAAAGGCGGGGTCGATCCTCGCAGTCGTCGTTCTCGCGGTCGTGATCCTCGGGCCGGACGTCTCGCGCTACCAGCCCCAGGCGATCGGCGCGGGACCGCCGTTGGCCGGGCCGTCGGGCGCTCACCTGCTCGGCACAGACGAACTCGGCCGGGATGTCTTCAGCCGGTTTCTGGCGGGCGGTCGCACCGTGCTGCTCGCACCGTTGGCGGCGACAACCCTGGCCTTCCTGATCGGTGGTGCTGCCGGGATGTTTGCGGCATTCCGCGGCGGGTTCCTCGATGCCGGCGTGTCGCGACTGTTCGACCTGTTCATCGCGCTGCCGTCACTACTAATCGTGCTGGTGGTGATGACGCGTGTGGGCACGTCGTGGCCGACCGTGGTGGTGGTCGTCGGACTCGTGTTCACCCCCCGCGCGGGCCGCATCGTTCGCGGTGCGACCCAGGCGGTGGTCGGCAACGATTACGTCTTGGCCGCGCGCCTTCGCGGCGAGCGCGTGTGGTGGACGTTGGCGAGAGAGTTGCTCCCGAACGCCGCTCCGTCGATCATCGCAAACTACTGCCTCTACCTGACCTACTCGATCATCTTCGTCTCGACCCTGAGCTTCCTCGGGTTGGGCGCGCAACCGCCGAGCTCCGACTGGGGCCTGATGGTGTCAGACTCGCGCCAGTTCATCGTCCTCAACCCGTGGGCGACGCTCGCGCCGGCTGCCGGCATAGCGTCGATGGCAGTCGCTTTCACCTTGCTCGGAGACGCCGTTACGCGGCACGTGGCGCGCGGCATCCGTCGCGGGGGTGGCGATCTGTGAATGTCACGACGGCGCTGGAGGTCGATGACCTGTCGGTGGCATACCGACTCGACCGCGGCGAGTCGGTGGTCGTGCGCGAGGCGAGTTTGCGAGTTTCGCCCGGGTCGGTCGCAGGGCTCGCGGGCGAGTCGGGATCGGGCAAGTCGACGCTGGCGCTGGCTGCGATCGGCTACACCGCGCCCACAGCGCGCGTGGTTTCCGGAACCGCTCGGCTCGACGGACGCGATCTGTACGCGCTGTCCGCAGCCGATCGGCGACACGTGTGGGGAGCGGAGATCGGCTTCGTCGCCCAAAGCGCAAACGACGCGATGAACCCGGCCATGCGGATCGGCAGACAGTTGGGCCAGGTGATCGCACTGCACCGCCATTTATCGGGCAGCGCGCTCCAAGACCACCAAATCGGCTTGCTCGAACGCGTCGGCATCCCCGAACCGCGAGCGGCGCTGCGCCGCTACCCGCATGAGTTTTCCGGTGGTCAGCTGCAGCGTATCGCGATCGCGATCGCCGTTGCCTGCCGCCCGCGCGTCCTAATCCTCGACGAACCCACGACTGGCCTCGACGTGCAAACGCAGCGGCAGATCACCAGCTTGCTCAAGGACTTGGTCGAAAGTGAGGGCATGGGCGCGCTGTACGTCACCCACGACCTCGCACTGCTTTCGGATGTGTCCGATCGCGTGTACGTGATGTATGCGGGTCAGATCGTCGAGTCGGGTGCAACCCTCGACGTCCTGCGCTGGCCCCGACACCCGTACACGCGGGCGCTCCTGGACGCGGTTCCCTCGGTCGCCAAGCCGCGCAAACTCGTCGGCATCCCCGGCCGCCCACCCGTGCACCTCGACAATTCGACCTGCGGTTTCGCGCCACGGTGCACGTTTGCGCGCGACGTCTGCACGGCGGCCGCTGTGCCGCTCGACCGATTGGCCGATCGCCACGAGGTGCGCTGCGTGCGCCACGCCGAACTCAGACTTCGCGCCGCCGAGGCGCCGCTGCTCGCGGCCGAGCGGCCAGCCGCCGGCGAGACGTCGGCGCTTGAGGTGCACGACCTGTCGTGCCGCTACCGTGCTGCCGAACGAGACGCTGTCCATCGCGTCTCGTTGACGCTTGAGCAGGGAGAGGCGCTTGGCGTCGTCGGGGAGTCGGGAAGTGGGAAGTCGACGCTGCTTCGCGCTATCGCGGGTCTGCTGAGGCCAACTGGCGGCCAGGTGCTCGTCGACGGCTCCGCGGTCGCGGCCACGGTCGAGCGCCGCTCGCGCGATACGAAGCGCGATGTCCAACTGATCTTCCAAAACCCGGACTCCTCGCTCAACCCGTCACACACCATCGGAAATATCATCCGCCGGCCGCTGCGACTGTTCCGTCCACGCCTGTCGCGAGCGGCAGAGGCCGCGGAGATCGCGCGGCTGATCTCGCTCGTTGGACTGCCTGCGGACTTCGCAAGCCGTTATCCCGACGAGCTCTCGGGTGGACAGAAGCAGCGGATCGCCATCGCCCGCGCCTTCGCCGCGAACCCACGAGTGCTGCTGTGCGACGAGATCACCTCGGCGCTGGACGTCTCGGTTCAAGCGAGCATTATCGAGATCCTGACCGAACTGGCCGCGTCGTCGGGTGTCGCAGTCGTGTTCGTCACCCACGACCTCGCGGTGGTGCGCGCAGTAGCCGCGCGAATCATCGTGATGAAGGATGGATCCGTATGTGAATCGGGCAGCTCCGACGACATCTTCGAACGCCCCGAGGCTGCCTACACACGGGCACTGCTCGCCGCCATCCCGACAGTGCCGGACGAGACGAACCCCGACGGCACAACCGGCCGTCCAATCAGAACAGGAGCGCGATGACCCTCACGGAGGACACGTCGCAGCAGACCACGCGGGTGTACGGAGCTCAGAGCATGATCGGAGCGCTGGAATGGGTGCTC
>DASRZB010000358.1:0-5358 GCA_035653855.1 Acidothermaceae bacterium
TGCGCGAGCTGGCACGGCACTACCCGGGCCGGCTTGCGCTCGGCGCGACGCTCGATCTGGCGGAGGCGTTCGGCTACTACGGGATTTTCGCCCTGCTGTCGGTGGTGGTGTTGCCGCAGGTGCACATCTCCCAAGCCCAGATCCCGTTCTTCTACATCGTCGGCAACCTCGGCGGGCTGCTCGGCGGCTTGGCGATGAGCACGTTCTTCGACCGACTCGGACGCCGCAAGACCGTCGCCGCGTGCTACAGCGCGTCCGCAGGTGGCGTCGCACTGCTCGCGTGGGCCACCGCAGCCGGCAGCGCCGGCTGGGTGACAGCCGCGTTCGTCGTCGCGAACGCCTTCGCAACCGCGGCCTGGACGTCGGCGTACCCGACCTTCACCGAACTCTTCCCCACCCACCTGCGCGGCGCCGGCGTCGGATTCTCGGTCGCGGTCGGACGCGTCGGCGCGATCGGCGGCACGCTCGCACTGCCGACGATCGCGACCTCGATCGGCGCGACATCGTCGTACCTGCTGGTTGTCGGCTTCTGGCTGCTCGGTGTGGTAGCGATCGGCGTGTACTCCGCGCACGGCGGCCAAGAAGCGGCGCGCCGTCCACTGGAAGCGATGACCCCCGCACTGTTAACCGCAGCCGCGACGGCCTGACGAAAGGAGCACTGTCGATGCGCATCGCCGTATGTGGCGGGCCGTACGCGAACCCTTATGCCCTCTCCGCGTTCGTCGCCGACGCGCGCTCCCGCGGCTGCGAAAAGCTCTACTGCTTGGGTGATCTCGGCGGGTTCGGCGCAGAACTCGACGCGCTATGGCCGATCCTCACCGAGGCGAACATCACCTGCATCGCCGGCAACTACGACGTCGCGATCGCCCGCGCCGACCCCGACTGCGGCTGCGGCTACCGCGACCTCCGCGACAACGCGTACGCCCAACTCATCTACGACCACACTCTCGCCAACACCAGCCGCGTCTTCGCCTCCTGGATGGGCCATTTACCGACCCAGCGCAGGGAGAACCTGGCCGGCTGCGATGTGCATTTCGTGCACGGCTCGCCGCTGGCGCTCAACGATTTCTGGTGGGAGTCGCTGTCCGACGAGGAACACGAGTCGCGCGCCGGTGTAAGCGGCGCCGACGTGATCTGCTGCACGCACTCAGGGCTGCCGTGGATCCGGCGCATCGCCGGCTCGCTGGTGGTCAACGTCGGGGTGCTCGGCAAACCGGCGAACGACGGAAGCCGCAACGTCTGGTACGCGATCCTCGACCTTGCCGCGGCCGGTGCGAAGGCCACCCTCGTCCCGCTTGACTACGACTGGGCCGCGCAAGCCGCGTCGATGCGTGCGAGTGGGCTGCCGGAGGCGTTCGTCGAAACCATTGAGACCGGCTGGTGGACCACATGCCTTGAGGTGCTGCCGCCGCGCGAACGCGCGGCAGGCCGCTACCAGCTCTACCGAAGCGCGCTGCCTACTCGGTTCGCGCCGCTCGCCGGCGGCTGGGGCAACGCCGAACAGCCGATCGAGCCGGACGAGAAACGCCCGGTCGTGCCGCTGTTCGGCTCCGCCTATTTCCCGGCGCGGCTATGGGTTTACACGAACTTCCACTGCAACCTTGCCTGCGACTACTGTGCGGTCGCGTCTTCACCGAAGACCGCCGCTCGTGCCCTGACGCTGTCCGCCTTTCGCGACATCGTCGACCAGGCGGTCACCGAGGGCTTCGAGGAGATCTACCTCACCGGCGGCGAACCGCTGATGCACCCCGACATCGCCGACCTGCTCGCGTACGCAACGGCGGCGCTGCCCACCGTGCTGCTCACCAACGCGATGCTGTTGAACCGGGCGCGCCTCGATCGTTTCGCGTCGGTCGCCCGCAACGCCGGTGATCGGCTGGTCGTGCAAACCTCACTGGATGGCGCGCGGGCTGCGACCCATGACGCGCACCGCGGCGCCGGCTCGTTCAAACGAACACTCGACGGCATCCAGGCCTTGACGACATTGGGTGTACGGACCCGGGTTGCGCTCACCGAGACGACCGAGAACAGCGCGGAAATCCCCGCCGTACACGCGTTGCTCACCGAACTCGGCATCACCAACGACGACTTCGCCGTCCGCCCGCTCCTGCGCCGCGGCTTCTCCGCCGACGGTCTCGACATCGGCGAGCACACCACCGTGCCCGAACTGACGGTCAGCGCCGACGGCCTGCACTGGCATCCGGCCGGCGCCGACGCGACCACCAGCCCCGACATGCTGTTGACCCGCGACAACTCCAGCCTCGCGATCGGCAAGCAGCTTGTCGCGGAACGGTTCTTCACCGCCCGCCTGTTCGACGGCACCTTGCCAGCCGCCTACCGCTGCGCGGTTTAGCCCTGCTCGCGGGCGGCGGTGGCGCGGCGTCCGCCCACGTCGAAGAAAAACTGCGCGGCGGTGCTGCGGATCGCGGTCGACCAGGTCGGGTAGGCGTGCACGGTCTGCGCCAACCGCCCGGTGAACGCGCCGACACGCATCGCGAGGGCGACCTCATGGATCATCTCACCTGCGCGCGGGGCGACGATGGTCGCGCCCAGCAGCCGGCCACCACCGAGATTGCGGGTCAGCGTGCGCGGCCCTGCGATGAGCTGGACGAACCCGTCGGTCTGATCGGCAGCGATTGCCCGGTCAACCTCGCTCATCGGCAGGAACGCGACCCGGCCACCGTGCCGCGCGGCCTGCGCCTGGGTCATCCCGACCCGCGCGACCTCAGGGTGGGTGAACGTGACCCACGGCGTGGTCTCGGCGTGGAAACGCAGCCGCAACGGTGCGCGCAGCGCGTTGATGGCGGCGAGGCGGCCCATCTCGTCAGCGGCGTGGGTGAACGGCAACTTGCCGTTCACATCACCGACCGCGTACACGCCGCGGGCACTGGTGCGCAAGAAGTCGTCGGCGCGGATGTAGCCGCGGTCGTCCACGCGCACTCCCGCGGCCTCCACGTCCAGCCCGTCGGTGACCGGACGCCGGCCGACCGCGACCAGCACCCGCTCCGCCTCGACGAGCGAACCGTCGTCCAACATCAACCGCACACCGCCGGACACTCGCGCGACGCCCACGACCTTGGCACCGAGCCGCACCTCGATACCTTCGCGCTTGAACACCGCGGCAACGGTCGCGCTAGCTTGCGGTTCTTCCTTGCCCAACAGCCGGTCTTGGGCCTCCACGATCGTGACATGCACGCCGAAGCGCGCGAAGGCTTGGGCGAGTTCGCAGCCGATCGCACCGCCGCCGAGCACCGCCATCGAGGCAGGACGCTGGGTCAGGTCCCACACAGTTTCGTTCGTGAGGAACGAGACGTCGGCGAGCCCGGGAATCGGCGGGATCATCGGCGACGAGCCGGTCGCGATCACCACCTTGCCGGCGCTGAGCCGCCGGCCGCCGGCGTCCAGCACGCGCGGGCCGGTGAACCGTGCACGTGCCTGCACGACGTCGATGCCCTCGCCGCGCAGCACGTCCGCAGTTTCGGTCGCGGCGATCCGTCCGACCGTCTCATGCACCCGCAGCATTGCGGCCGCGAAGTCCACCCCGGCCGCCGCTGCTTCGATGAGTGTCTTGGACGGCACGCAGCCGGTGAACGTGCAGTCGCCACCGACCGCACCGTCCTGCACCAACGCCACCCGCCGATGCAACCGGGCCGCCGCACGGGCCGCCGCCATCCCGCCCGCGCCACCGCCGACAACCACCAGGTCGTAGTCCATACGCTCCAAACCCGCCCACGCCGCCCGACCCTTCCCGCCAAGCAAGGCTCGCCGACGCGAAGATGTCAACCATGACGAAATGGCGCGCCCTTGCCAGCGGGTTCATACAGGTGTGGCGGAAGCGGTGAGCACAACCGAGGACGCATCGCGCAAGCAGGCCTACCACGTGCAGGTGCTGCCCGAGGTCGACGTGCTGCTACGGGTGGCTTTGTCACTCACCGGGCAGCCGGCTGATGCGGAGGACCTCGTGCAAGACACGTTGCTGCGGGCCTGGCGCAGCTTCGACACCTTCGACGGACGCCACCCCCGCGCCTGGCTGCTGACGATCATGCGGCACGCGCACGTCAACGGCCATCGACGACAACGCCCGACGTTGCTACGCGACCCAGAGGTAACCGGCGAGCAGCACATCACCGATGCGTCGCCCTCCGCCGAAGAGACCTTTTTGGCCAACCGCTTCGACGAGGCAGTGGACGCCGCCCTCGCCGCATTGCCCGACGCGTTCCGGCGGGCCGTCATCCTCGTCGACGTCGACGGACTGAGCTACGCCGAGGCGGCACGCGTGCTCGACGTCCCCGAAGGAACCGTGATGAGCCGACTACATCGCGGCCGCACCAAGATCCGTAACCGGCTGGCCGGCGCCGGTCTCGCACCAAGGAGACTCCTGTGAGAAAGAACCTATCCATGTGGCGGCGGATGCACGGCAACGCCGACATGGCGAGTTGCCACGAAGTCGGCCGCAGCCTCCAGAACTACCTCGATGGCCACACCGACGAGATGTCCGCGCGGCGCATCGCCCACCACCTCGAACGCTGCCGGCGTTGCGGGATGGAAGCCGACGCCTACACCGCCATCAAAACCGCCCTGGGCCGCCAACGGCAGGCCCTCGACCCCGCGGCCGTGTCCCGGCTGCGTGACTTCGGCGCCCGCCTACTCGACCACGACCCGCCCCTACTCGACGGCTAGCAGCTCTGCGCCCACCCCAGCCTGCCAAAAAGCGGCTGGCAGAACTTATGAACTGATCGTGTTCGCAAGCCAGCGAACTTGTGCTGCCAAAACCCCACATGTTGCCGTGCTGGCGCGAGCCGGGGGGTCGGTTGACTGAGCTGCTCGGCCGGCAGGGTGCGGGGGAGTGTGGCGATGTCGGGATCTGTTGATGAACGCGTCATCCTCGCGATTCGCGGTAGCGCTGACGCCAACGCGCAACGACCAGAGGGGGACCAGGCGGGGACCAACATGTTGATGTGCCTGCTAGGGAACGCGTCTGTCCGCTTCAACGTCTGGGGTGTGCAACCATGGGGGCACCAAAAGCAGCGGCGTAGGCCTGTGACCTGCACAAACAGTGTGTCCGAGGGGGGACTTGAACCCCCAAGCCCTTTCGGGCACTAGCACCTCAAGCTAGCGCGTCTGCCAAATTCCGCCACCCGGACGTGGAGTCCTGCTGCGCAGGACCGGCGAACACCATATCAACCCGCGGCAGCCGCCCGAATCGCGTTCAGCTGAACGAGGCCGGACGCCGCAGAGGACGCCGAGTCGGGACGCCGGGGGAGACGGCGGCGGCACACACGGGGCAGGATGGCGATGGTTGCACGGCAGACGTCGCCAGACCGAGGAGACCTGTATGAGTCAGCCCCAGGCCAGCCC